>CAUYTY010000205.1 GCA_963575655.1 Gammaproteobacteria bacterium
GCTCCAATTCCTCGGGCTCCGCATTCTCCAATCTCTTGGTCGCCCATTCCGGTAATGGACCAAATCGGCGCTGTAATAGGCGATCTACCATTAGGCCAGCTTCTTGACGCCTACCTTGTTGTACTCCTTGTTGTACTCCTTTTTGCATTCCTTGTTGTACCCACCGTTCTGCCATGGTTGGCATAATACTATCCCCCTCTAGGAAATTCTCATTCAAGACCTGCCGTAGCCACTTGTCTTCCAAATCGTGAACAACAGCCATATAATTCAGAAACAAAGTATTGGGGTCAGGTCTTGAAATAAAACCTATATTAGGTATTATTTATTTCAAGACCTGACCCCAATATTTGACCCACAATATTGTGCAGGGCTACACCCTCGATCAAGCCCGCTTTGATCAAAACGCCACCGAGACCAGAATTATGCAACAGCGGACAACGTCATTCCCGACTGGCTTGATTCGCCGCCGATCCCATAGGCATGCATCAATTTCATAATCTGAGACATAATTTTCGTGCTGGTATCAGCAGTGTCGGTGTTAACGGACAATTCAGAACCTGACGAACTTGATGAGGAAGTGGATTGGCTGGATTGTTGATAGTTCGCCGCTTCCTGCAAGCTAACCTTGCCATCTTTGTTCTTGTCCGCCACGTCAAAGTTCGTGATCAGGTCAGAAATCGACGATGACGCTGCACTATTTTTGGAATCTATATCGCTTTTAATTCCAGTAAGCTGATCTTTCGTTAGACCGGCATTATCTGTACCAGACGTTCCTCCTCCACCAGGCGGACCAGACATCCCTCCCATCCCACCTGGTGGGCCAGACATCCCTCCCATCCCACCGGGCGGACCAGACATCCCTCCCATCCCGCCACCGTTTTGCATACCCTGTTTGTTATATTGTTCAGCAAGTTTCGCTAGTCCATCAGAAAACTCCTGCTTAGTAACCTTGCTGTCGTTATTGCCGTCGAGTTGAGTGAATAGGGAATCAACTGCCGACGATGTGTCAGACGAGGATGATGTAGATGACGTGGAAACTTTATCTATGGCTGATTGCAAGTCCGATTTCTGGATATATCCCTGCCCCGAGGTATCGAGCTTTGAGAACAGTTTCTCCGCCATCTTCGTAGGATCGGGACGTTGTGCATTAGTCATCCCGCTTCTCATTGTCATCGAATAGCTGCTGGCACTGTTACCGATTCCACTAATGCTGCTCATAATTGCTCTCCATAAGTTTTCAACGGGAGACTGATCCTCTCACTTAAACATTTCCACAAAGTGAGAGGATCCACGTATTCACAAAAATAAATCAGAAATCAATGCGGTATCTGCTGTTTGTCTTCACCGCCATATTCATCGTATAGTTTCTCGTGGATATTATCCCACTGGCGTTTTTGCTCACTGGTCAGAAGGTCTCTGGTTTTTGCTTCCTTGTCTGCCCACATCACTACGATACTAGCTAGCGCCTGAGCATAAGTTTGTATGAGTACTTGGCCATTGCTAGCCTCGTAGTGATCGGAAGTAATAAGTTTCCGCAAATCCGTCATGGCCTTGCGCGCAATTTTCGCCTTAACGCGTAGTGATGGCAGTATGAAGTGCACTAACTCAAACAATTTATCCTGCTGCTCCTCGGTCAGGTTGAGTCCTGAAAGTAATGGTGGTTGATCGAGAAGCATTGGCGGAAAATCAGGCATCATGCCACCTGAAAACGGTAGAAATTGGCCGCCTGGCATGGGTAGCATGCCGGGTGGATGGGGTGGCATGGAAGAACTGAAACCAAAGGGAAAACTTGGTGGGAAGTGAGTCTCGCTGGCGGTCACGGCAACCCACGGCAAAGTGATGGTGAGCAGCCCGGCAACTAGCCAACGACGAAAGCTCGATAATCTCATGTGGAAACCTCTCTGGATTGGTGTATGAATGATTTCAAATCGCAAATCTGCCATGCGGAATTACTGAGAGCATTGTCTACATTCTGTCGTTAAAAACGGTTAGCGAGTCGTAAATCTAGGTAAATCCCTTGCCACTTTACTCGTCTTATTGGCTATTTCTGGATAATGTCACTGGGTTTATTAACCAACGAGGTCGGCAATGGGGAAATGGGTAGTCCATGGGGATAAGATCGGAATGGAGGAGGCTTTGCACGGAAAGCGTACCCTATGAATGGGGAATGATGAGTGTAGTTTGGGTTTCCTTGCCGTTAAGGGCCGTAAAGAGGTGTAAATTCAGGTAAATTCACCTTCTTCGGACTGCTTTGGTGGTTGGCTCTGGATACCATGTGACGCAAGGGCAACAGACAAAAAGGCGACGATGAGCGCAAGAGTTCTTCTGGTTGATGACGATGTCGAATTCGTCGAATTGCTTCATGACTACCTTGAACGGGAGGGCTTCGAAGTCACAACGGCCCATGACGGAAACACCGGTCTTGCCAAAGCATTGACAGGGGATCATGCCGTTGTCGTACTGGACATCATGATGCCGGGCCGGAATGGCCTTGAGGTACTGGGACTTATCCGTGCGGCGAGTACCCTGCCGGTTCTGATGTTGAGTGCCAGGGGGGATGATATCGACCGCATTATGGGTCTTGAACTGGGTGCCGATGATTATGTTCCAAAACCCTGTTCGCCCCGCGAGTTGACCGCTCGGATCCGGGCCATTCTCAAACGAATCGATAGCAAGGCCGCACCGGTTCAACCTCTGATCGTTGGGGCGCTGACACTGTGGCCGGAACAACGACGGGCCGAATGGGCAGGTTGCTCAATCCCGTTGACCAGCACCGAATTTAGTTTGCTGGAGGTGTTGGCCCGTCACGCCGGGCGAATTATCGACAAGTCAGAACTTTCTCGCCAGGCATTGGGGCGGCCACTGGCCCGTTTTGATCGCAGTATCGACGTGCATGTCAGCAGTCTCCGGAAAAAACTGGAACCCCTATCCGATGGACGCTCGTGCATTCAAACGGTTATCCGAAAGGGGTATCAACTGATTGCTGACTAAATCAAAGGCCACAATGGGCAGATTGTTCTGGAAATTCTTCTCATTTTTTTGGTTAACCTCACTGGCTTCCGTCATGCTGGTCGGCGCGACTGTTTGGCTGACACAACTGGCACGCGAAAAGACCCTGGCCATCGACGGCAGTCCACCTGCTTTCCTGGTTGTTTTAGCCGCAGTATCGACCTTGCGTCACGGTGGCTCCTCGGCCTTGCGCGACCTACTCGCCGAATGGGCGAATCGACCCATGCCACCACTCCGAATTGTCGATGAGCGGGGGATGGATGTCTTAGGCCGCTCAGTGCCCGTGCCAGCCCTTGAAGAAGCCAGACGTCTGGTTGGTCAAATCGATCGGATCGATATTCCCGAGGCCGTTGGTCAAGTGCGCACGGATGATGGCCATACTTGGATCTTCTTTGTGCCTGTGCCTCCTGAACGACTGGAAATGCCACCGCCACCGCCTCATGGACCTCACGGGGGGCCGCACCCTCCACCACCCCTGATGCTGCTGCTGATGAGCGTGGTTGGTGGTCTGGTATTCGCCGCCTTACTGGCAAGGTATTTTTCAAGGCCCATCCGTAGCCTACGTAGTGCCTTTGAGGCGGTTGCCGAAGGTTACCTAGATACACGGATTGGCGAGAAAATGGGAAAACGGCGAGATGAATTGACCGATCTAGCTCGCTACTTCGATCTCATGGCGAGTCGTTTGCAGATCCTCGTCGAAAATCAGCAGCGGTTACTCCACGATGTCTCCCATGAATTACGTTCACCACTGGCACGATTGCGGGCCGCCATCGATTTATTGCAACAGCAACCCGAACACGCTGATCGATTCATTGCTCGCATTGCCTTGGAATCGACTCGCATTGACCGTTTGGTGGGTGAGATCCTAACATTGGCACGCCTGGATTCCGGCACGGTAGGACATTTGGATGAGCAAGTTGATCTCGTCAATGTGCTGACCAGCATCATCGATGATGCCCAATTCGAGACCGAAGCGAAGGGCTGCGTCATTGATCTGAAACATCCAATGTCAATCAGCGTAACTGGCAATACCGAATTGCTTCATCGTGCTTTTGAGAATGTGATTCGCAATGCAGTTCGCCATTCGCCGAGTGTTGGCCAGATCATAATTCAGGTGCAAATAGACCCACCTGATCCACGGCTGAGGATCAGCGTGGAAGACGAAGGGCCAGGTGTGCCGGAGGAGGATCTCGAACGAATCTTCGAACCCTTTGTTAGGCTAGAGACACCGAACGAACATGGCCATGGTTTGGGACTTGCCATAGCCCGCCGCATCATTCACGCGCACGGCGGTAATATCTCGGCAGAAAGATGCTCGAATCGAGGTCTCCGGGTTACAATTTGTCTCCCAGTTTTGCCACAGCCTGAGTAGGATGCGATGAGCGAATCGAACCGCATCATTTGCGTTGTCTGACCCGTGATGAAACCTCTGCATAATCTTTGTGGGTGGCGAAGGACTCAGGGTCCCAGAGACCGCGCAGGAACGAGTGGTTGGAGTGATCAACCGACTCAGTAGCCTGGTTACTATCCATTCCGATGTGGGTGGTGGGATCGAGGCGGCCGAGGAGATTTCTGCCGATCCGCATCCCTATATTCACCTACGTCCTTCTGGAGCGGGTCTCAAGGTGGAGTGTTGGGTACGTCCCTTTGCGGGTACTGGTCCCTATCTGCGACCCGGTGAGGGAGGTACGATCGTCATTGCCGAGATTGAGGGCAAACGTCTCCAGGCCCGTCGTCGTTTGTCTAACAAGCGTCACCAGGCCAAGGCTGCGCTCTCCTCTTGCCCGGTATTCGAAGCTATTCCCACCGAAGAAGATTGGGAATGGACAATTGATGATTTTACTCAATGTCTGGAATTGCTGGTCCAGCTCCAATCGTTGGGTGAGACTGCGGTGGTGGAGTGGCCGGAGGGGGAAAAGCTCAAGGTCATGGGTCGCGAGGCTGGGGCGGGGCAATTGCGACTCGATATTCGTCGTTCACGAGATTGGTTCCAGGCGAGTGGCGAGTTACGAATCTCCGACGAGCTAGTGGTCGATGTGGCCAGACTCCTTGGTTTGTTGCGCAATGCGAAGGGACGTTTTGTTCCCCTCGGTGGTGGACAGTTTCTGGCGCTCACCGACGATTTGCGTCGGCGTCTTACCGACCTTGCGGACTATGGTGAGGTGGATGCCAATGGGGTGCGTCTGCATCCGCTCACCGCACCGGCACTAAAGGAGGCCGTCACCGGGGTCGGGGGATTGGTGGTCGATTCTGCTTGGGATGAGCAGTTGGCCCGCCTGCATTCGGCGGAGGGATTGAATCCCGCGCCACCGTCCACACTGCAAGCGGAGCTACGCGACTATCAACAGGAGGGTTATCGTTGGCTGGCGCGTCTTGCCCACTGGGGGGGTTGGTGCGTGCCTGGCGGACGACATGGGGCTTGGTAAAACTATCCAGAGTTTGGCGTTGTTATTGGAGCGTGCGGCGGGTGGGCCAAGTTTGGTGGTGGCGCCGACCTCGGTGGCGGGCAATTGGATCATGGAGACGGCCCGATTTGCACCGACCCTGAATGTTATTTGGTTTGCTGGTCGTGAACGACTCCAAGCCCTTACCGACCTCAAATCATTCGATCTGGTAACTGTCAGTTACACCCTACTTCAGCAGGAGGCCGAGGGATTTGGAGGCATCGTTTGGCATACGCTAATTCTCGATGAGGCTCAGGCCATCAAGAATCCGGTGGTGTTTCAGACCTGGATATGGCGGTAACCATTCTTCAAACAACAAATCATTAGCAAGAAGAACACCCAAGAAATCGAGAGGAAACATTTAACGTTACGGATATGTATCAAACGGCTTGCTCGAAAAACCATTTGCTTCTCCAAACTTGAGAAAATGCACGACATTGTGATTAGGATCTTCATAAACCGCTACGAATTTGGCTGTCTTGGTCTGAAAAATATCTAAATCACGGAACATTACCGGCCATATCCAGGTTTGGAACACCACCCTCTATCGCTGAGCGGTCGCGCAACAGTAACCGGGTAGCATGATGGCAAAATACATGGGAGCTATGCGGAGGGAAAGACGAGAGATCGAGTCAGTATTATACTGATTTCCTTGAGGCTGAGCCCGGAATCGAACCGAGGTCAACGGCTTTGCAGGCCGCTGCATGACCACTCTGCCACCCAGCCGGAAACACTCTTTAGAAGATAAAAATCCCCTGAACTGTCCAAACAGACACTAGAGAAACGGAAAGAATGGAGCGGGAAACGAGACTCGAACTCGCGACCCCAACCTTGGCAAGGTTGTGCTCTACCAACTGAGCTATTCCCGCAGATGAGAGTCCTATCTTGTAACACATCCATCCTCTTGTCAAGCTGTTTGTTGGCCGAACAGCAATTCTCATACAGAGAACACCTAAGGGATTCTGGTCGCCGCAGCATTCCTGGCTACGTCCTCATCGAGGCATTTCCCAAGAGAAGTTGCCGATTCACCTGGAATTTTTTGAATTCGTACATAACACCATGCGGCGTGGTCAGGCTTTGTTGGGATCGCTCCAGGACATCCTGCCGCAACCGGCAGCATTATCCTCAAAACTCAATATAAGCCTTGCTGTTGGCCGAACTGGCAACTACCGTTCTCCGGAATTTACCCGTTTATCACAAGGACAAGTAATGTTCGGTTCCTACTCCATCAAGGTTACCTCACAAATAATTTGGTTCTCACCAGCCCCCTTAGCAGGGAGTCTTACGCGGATTGCACCAGCGACCAACAACTTTCACCGTGAGAGGCAAAACACAGGCCTCCACCTCCCCGCCCCCACAATATGTTTTGGTTTGGTTACATCCAAGGCTTGCACGGTACGATTATTTATGTCTTAGCACCAAGCAAACAGTCACTCCAATCATGCTCCCGGTAAGATGTGCCTGCCATGCAATGTGTACCGGATAAGGTAGATCCATAAGACTCATGCCTTGCGACTCAAGGAATAGTTTTATCAACCATCCAATTATTCCAACATAGAGAATCGCGAGGAATTTCCATGGCATCCAAGAAAACGCATGGCACATCAGAAGCGCCATTAACAGCGAGACCAAAGCCGAGCCACCTCGATACCAAGTCATTTCTGGAACGAATAGCGCCACCCCCAATGAAATAGCAATAGGTCCAGCAAGAAATAAAACAAGAATAAATCTCCGTGAAAAAGTTCTATCTAACGTGAGCACCAACAGTAACAGAAGTACACTATTCACGAAGGCATGCATGATCGTAAAGTGAGTAAAGTGTCCACTCCATAAGCGCCACCACTCCCCCTCCAGAATAGCTTCTCGGTCATAGGCCATCCACTCTATCCAGCATTCCGGCATAAGCGCCAGAATGATAGGCAACCCCACAATGGGCAGATAAGGCATAGACGCCCATTTAACGGCGTTGCGCACGATAGAGGCCAAATAGAAAAATGCTGACCAATATCCCAAGAAATCCTAAATCTCCACCACCGGCATACCCCTGGCGATTCTCAATCTGAAAACGATTATCACTACGCACCTTCTCCTTGAATAGAACCAGTTCTTTTTGAAGGTTTGGGATCAAGTCTTGCAACGCTATGTTGAAACCCTCAGTGCGGGCGGCTCGTGATTTCTCACTAAAGTTTGCCAAGGCCGCTGATCCCTTTACATTAGCTATACCAGGGGCACGGAAGAGTAGTTTATGGCTTTGTACATCAAAGATGGACGCATCGAGCATAGTGTGAATATCGTATTGGTCCCCGTGGATTATGTAGGCCCCAATGATCGTCCAGTACAAAAAAGACAAGCTATTACTGTCAGTAAATTGCATCTGATCGTAGGACAGCAACGCAACTATATCCACATTAAACATACGTGCCGCTTGTTCCAGATTGGAAAACCCACCCTTTGGTCGAAGATATGTTGAGGGAATCACTTCGATTGCCCCGATAAATTCGTACTTACTGAATGCCTCTTTCACCTCGTGAAGCATTTTCATCTTCTCATCTTCGGGGGGACCATTGGCCCAGCCAGTCGATGGAGGCGCAAATGCAATACCAACTCGAACGGGGACCTTGAGATGAGTAACGCTCTCAGCGATTAATTGAACAGGTTGCTTCGAATTCGGGTAGAGATAATCAATGGCGCTACCCGCATGTTGATCCTGTCTCTGTGAGAATATCGAGGCGCAGCCACCAAACAAAAATAGCAACCCTATGAGGAAATATTTCATAACAACCTCTTTATAATTTCTCCGGGAGGAGCTAGGTTAATTCCTGGGTCGTCATTCCGACAGGGAATAACAGAATCCAGGGCCATGATGGGCATGGCCGACGGGTCACATATCGCATCCGGGATTCCGGTAATCCTCGCCCAGAACCAGAAGGTCGGTCAGACTAAGGATTGGGTCTTATACCGTCTCGACCGTCATTCCTTTCGTCGTCAGAGCCTGGGACTGGAGAAGCATCCCAGGGTGACTCGCTTTCGCTTCACTTCTTGTCGGCTGCCTTTCGGCGGGCTGGTTGAATCTCAAACTTTTCAGCCAGCGGAAGGGATTCCGCTAGGTTGAAAAGTTAGGCGGCGACTCAACACTGATTCAGCAGGTCATCACTCTTCATTCCCCCCCGAGACTATCTTTTCTGAGTTCTCCAGCGACTCTCAGATTTTCCATAATTCAAAAGCATTCTAGATCCCTTCGTCTATCGACGCCCACGACACATCTGTCGTCTCTTCTGGAACACCATCACCATCAGCGTCCAACTCCAGCCGTATCATTGTACTATCGATAGCTGTCGTGACCAATTGGCTATTGTTAGCACCGGTTATCACCATCTGTCCGATATACGGATAATCGACTCCCGTTCCTGTAAATGCTGACGAAGTTACATAAGTAACGGCGCCACCGATTCGAGTGCTAGCATAGGTGCCTGCTAGCGTAGATTGATAGGAATCACTGTTCGGAAAGGTCACTAAATAAAGATCCGCATTAGCAATTGTCGCAATCTCTGAAATAGGCTCTCGGATACGCACCCGGATATTGTTCGTATGGAACTGGATACTTCCAGTAACACTACTGCCCGGGACGATAGTCATGGCAATATCGCCATCAGTGGTGAAATTTATCGTTGCATCATGAATGTTGAAATCTGAAACTTGTATCATCAACCCCATACCCCAACCGGAGAGACTTGTAAAGGTTACGGATATTGTTCCGTTCACGAAGGAAGCGTTGTTATCCTGACAATTGTGAGCAATTACGCTAACGTTGTCTCCCACAGAAGGAACGGAATCATACGGATGCTCCACATTGGTAGTTACACTTACTGACCCCGAGATATTACAATTAACGTTTCTTGGTCCAAGCACGATAGATGCCGACGTGCCTCCTTTGAATTGTTGTCTTGTCGCGCTATCGTGAAACAGATGATTCAAAATGGTCTGCACACCACTCCCGATTTTCGATCGGGCCGTTCCCCTCATTGGTGAAACCGTAGCACCTGCTAACATCTCCCCAAAAAAACCAGGTCCCTCAATCATACCTCTACTCGTGAATACCTCTGTCGCGATTAACCTCATATTATCGCGAGTGATAGAAATTGGTGTCATTAACGCATCAACGGTGATATTGGCCGTCACCTGGGCAGCCGCTTTGTAATTGACGTTACCTGATTGTTGGGCAGCTATCGTGCAAGCACCAACAGCAATGCCAGTAACGATACTACCGTTTTCTCCCCCCGTAGAACAAATAGAAGGTGTCATCGATCTAAAGCGTGCGGGTAATCTCGATGTCGCGGTTGCACGAGCTCTCGTAGTACCCTCCTCAACGATTGTGGAGGGAGTAAAACTAATAGCGCCGATAGTCTGATTACCTTTACTAATGGTGATATTCTGAGTTACTTGGGGCGCGGCCTGGTAATTGGCATTACCGGTTTGTTGGGCAGCTATGGTACAGACACCCGCCGCAATCCCAGTCAAGATTTTTCCGTTTATTCCACTCGTGGTACAAATCGAAGGCGTTGTAGAATTGAAGTGCGCCAATAACCCCGATGTTATCGTTGCAGTGATTGTAGTGATTGCACCTACCCCTAACCGCTCAGGACTAAAGCTAAGAGCACTGATGGTCTGACTGGCTTTGTCGACGGTAATATTCTTGGTTACTGATAGCGCCGCCTTGTAATTGGCGTTACCTGGCTGCTGGGCAGTTACGGTACAAATACCGGCAGCGATACCCGTTAAGGTTCTACCATTTGTTTCACTTGTGGCACAAATAGCGGGTGTCGTAGAGCTAAATCGCACCGGTAATCCAGAACTCGCCGTCGCCCTGATTACAGTGGAACCAGCTACTGCCAGCGTGGCAGGGACAAAACTAATGACGCCAATAGTTTGATTAGTCTTTATTACATCCATCGTGGTGTGCGGAATGATCGTAATACTATCGGTTGTGTCGATCGGGACCGCAATAATCTTTCCCGTGTTTAACAACAGAACCGAGCAACTTAACGCTATCCAGATACGTCGCGTAATCAGTTTCAGAGACACAAATACGCCCTCATTTCGGATCGTTAGAATTGAACAATAGATTGAAATAATTGCAGCATCTTGGGTTTCGATGTTCCCTGCCGGAATAGTGACTAACAGTTTTCTAGGTAGCCACCTGAGTGAATCATAACCATTCAGAACTTCCCAGGAGGATGACCATCTTTGCCGCACCAAAACGAGTGGTAACGATCAATATTATGAATCTCTCGAATGGTATATCTCTATTCGTTTGCTTCGATGAGCATCGAATATAAAAGATTCTTGCGGGTCCCGGTAATTTGTGCTGCGATGGCTACGGCCCGACTTGCAGATAATTCCTTGCGCAGAGTTTCAAATATCTGTCGTGCCTGTGCTTCACGTCGCGTGGTTGCTTCCGTTTCCGGTGCACCATCCACAATCAATACTGACTCTCCGCGACGTTGGTCAGGATCCGACGTTACTCGGGTAACGAGTCCGGCCAGAGTATCGCAGAGGAAGGTTTCATGAATCTTGGTCATCTCGCGGGCCAATACTGCGCGCCGTTCTCCGCCAAAGATGGTTGCCAGGTCAGCAAGAGTTTCCTGTAATCGGTAAGGAGATTCATAAAAGACCAAGGAGCGTTCTTCGCTACGCAAAGATTCGAGATGGGTGCGACGTGCGGCCTCTTTGGCTGGTAGGAATCCTTCAAAAACGAAACGGTCACAGGGCAGCCCGCAAACCGATAACGCACACACTACGGCGCTAACACCGGGAATAGGGATAACCGCGAGTTTTCGTTCTCGGGCAGCGCGTACCAATTGGAAACCGGGGTCACTAAGGAGGGGGGTACCCGCATCACTAATCAAGGCAATACTCTCGCCGGCCACCATGCGTTCTACCAAGACCGGTGTCATAGTGCGTTCGTTATGGCCGTGATAGGCCACGACTGGGGTAGTAATTCCGAAATAATGCAGAAGCGGGGCGCTGTGGCGGGTATCTTCGGCAGCGATACAATTTACTTGCCGGAGTATTTCTACAGATCGCGTAGTCATGTCGCCCAAGTTACCAATCGGAGTAGCGACAACATACAGCGATCCACAATTGTTCCATGATTCGATCATCTAGGGGCTATCGCTGTCATGATGGTAAAGTGGTGGGAGCGGCTAGATAGAGGCACCCGAATGGTGGCAACTACTAGAATCGCTATTCATTCAATCTACTGCGTAATGACTTCAATTGCCCGCGCTGGCTTTTGTCTGCCAAACGCCGCTGCTGTGATGCCTTGGTTGGTTTTGTTGCCCGGCGTTTTTTTTGGACAATTGTCACGCTTTTGATTAATTCGTAAAGTCGAACGAGAGCGTCCTCCCGATTTTTGTCTTGGCCACGATAACGCTGCGCCTTGATGATGATTATCCCGTCATGGGAAATTCGCCGATCAGCGACCTGACACAGCCGTTCTTTATAGATTTCCGGCAATGAGGACGCATTGATATCAAAACGCAGGTGGATAGCATCTGAGACTTTATTGACGTTCTGACCACCTGCCCCCTGGGCACGAATAGCGTGTAATTCTATTTCAGTATCGGGGATGGTGATATGACTAGAAATTCTCAAGGTTCAGCAACTTTGGTTCGCATCCCTCGGCAGAGCCGAGAAACGGGTTGGGTACCTCTAGATTACAACGATTACCAAGGGAGCGCCGAAATCCAGGGTATTACTGGCGAGACCTTCCGTGACCGATATTTCCTAACCAACTTCCGTGTGGGCAAACGGAAAAACCGTTTGCCCACCCTACACCCTAACAAAGAGTAGGCATTATCAGAAATAATGCCATCTTTTTCGTAGCTCTTCAAGTCTCTTACGTCTCCGAACCACTCCAGTGTTGTAACGATGTCCACGGTACAACGACCGTTTCTTCTGGAGTTCCATCGCCATTGGTATCCAGCTCTAGCCGCACAGAGGTGCTGTCAATAACCGTCATGATCACTTGGCTATTGTTGGCGCCCGTAGTGATCATCTGGCCGGCATACGGATAGTCGCCTTCCGTTCCAACAAATATCTGGGGAGTTGTATAGGAAATGGAACCACCCACCTGAGTACTTGACCAAGTACCCGACAGGGTGAATTGATAGGAGCCATCGCTACTAACCTGCGCGTTGGTTAGGGGACTCCAGCTAAATAGCATATTGGACGGATTCTTCTTTAAAAAGTTCTCTGACTTTCTCTGGCGATTTTTTTAAATCCTCTAAAAGTTGAGTAGCTTTATTTTTTAACTCCTCCACATTACGAATAAGGTGACGCGCAATTCCTTGTGTCTTAATATTGCTCCATACTAGCTCGACAGGATTAAGGTGTGGAGAATAGGTGGGAAGAAAGAATATTTTAACCTTTCCATTTGTCGTCTCCAGATATTCCTTAACTACTTTTGCATGATGGGCAGAATACCCGTCTGTTACAATATAGATGGGGCATGAATTCTCTTGAGCCAAAATTTTTAGATATTCAACAAACGCACCACCATTGAGCGATGAGGGACCTATTTGGAAATGCATCTTTCCTTCAGAAGTTATCGCAGCGATCATATTTATGCGATAACGTCCACCAGTGGAGGGAATTATGGGAGTTAAACCTTCTAGCCCCCAAGTTGTACCCGCGTGATAATCGGTGCGCGCCCCAGCCTCATCAAGAAAATAGATTATAGCACCCTCATTACTTGCCAACTCTTTGATTCTAGGAAACTCTTTGTTAATCCAATTATCTACTGAAAATTGGTCCCTCTCTATCGCACGATATACTGGCCGTTGTGGAGTTAAATTAATGCGGCGCAAAAAACGGCCCACCGCGGAACGACTCATGTAAATAGAAAATTTCCTCTCTATTAATGTCTTTATCATTTCAGTTGTCCATAAGACTGTCGAGAATTCAAAATCCAATGGGGTAAATGCGCACAGCCAGAATACGAGTATTCCTTCTTGCTGTTCATTGATGAAGGATTTTCTTCCAGGGACAGGTTTCGCATTTAACGTAGCTAGACCCATCTCTTTTGCCTTCTTCACCCATTCGTACACCTTCGATCGGTGCATACCGAAAATCTCGCCCACCTCCCTAGGAGACATTCCTTTACGTACAGCTTTTACTGCTTGAAGCCTTATATACTCAAGGGTAGAGTGATCGAGAGAACGTCCATCAGAATTTTTCATAATTTTAGCAATTTCATGTCTTATTTTTTGGTTGGACTAATAATAGATTATTTTTACTTGCTTGTCCCCTAACCAACGCGCAGGTTAGTAGAGGAAGTCGTGACATGGAGATCCGAATTGGTAATGCTAGCCGTTTCTGGTTTTGACCCCTGGTAAACTACTTGCAAACTGGCCGTGTGGGATTGAACATCCTCGCTCGTGTTGCTGAGTACAATGGTCATAGCTACACCACCATTGATGGTAAAACTATCGCTCGCGGGCCAGTCGGGAATATTTCGGATACTGAGATTGGAGGTCTGAACATTCAGCCCCATACTCGTACTAGAAAAGCTTGTAAATACCAAAGACATCTCTCCATTTACCACCGGGGAGGTGCTATCGGTCTGCTGGCAACTGTTGAATGTGACGTTAACACTGTCTCCCACAGAATAAGTGAATGGAGTCGCCTTATTTATTGTCATCGTTATCGACCCAGAGGTAGCACAAGGAAGAGTCATGGGTCCATACACAACGGATGACGGTGTAGCGCCTTTAAACTGTTTGTTAGTACGACCATCCTGAAATAAATGGTCCAGGACGATATTCACAATATTCACTATTCCCGCTCGGACTGTCCAGGTCTTGGACGAAACCGAAGAGGTCACTATTCCTTCTCCCACTTGCCCCGTAGCCTGAATCGCTTCTTTGCTTGAGTAGGCCTCTCCAGCAATGAGTTGCATATTACTACTGATGATGGGAATCGGTGTTGTCAAGGAATTGACAGTAATATTCTTGGTTACCTGAGGCGCAGCTTTGTAATTGGTATTACCTGGTTGTTTGGCTGCTATGGTACAAGTACCAACCGCGACACCAGTTATGACACTGCCATTTGTTCCACCCGTAGTGCAGACAGAAGATGTCGTAGAGCTAAAGCGTACCGATAATCCCGATGTCGCTGTTGCACTGGCTGTAGTGGTACCACCGATTACTAGCGTGCTCGGTGTAAAGCTAATGGCGCCAATCGTCTGATTACCCTTACCGATGGTAACATCCCGAGTTACTTGTGGCGCGGCTTTGTAGTTGGCATTACCTGGCTGCTTGGCAGCTATGGTACAAACGCCAATAGTAACGCCCCTTAAGGTGCTGCCGTTTGTGGTGCAGATGGTAGGGGTCGTAGAACTAAAGCGCACCAATAATCCCGAACTCGCTGTCGCTGTGAGCGCAGTGGTGCCACCTACGGCAAGTGTGGTAGGAGTGAGACTAATCGCACCAATGGTCTGACTAGCCTTGCCAATGGTAATATTCCGAGTGACCTGTGGCGCTGCATTAAAACTGGTATTACCTGCCTGCTTGGCAATTACCGTGCAAGTACCAGCCGCAATACCCGTCAAAGTGGTTCCGTTTGTCCCTCCCGTAGTGCAAATGGATGACGTCGTAGAACTAAATCGTACTGGCAATCCCGAAGTGGCCGTTGCCTTGAGTGTGACTCTACCACCTACTGCTAATGCGGTAGGGGTAAGACTAATGGCACCAATGGTCTGATCGGCCTTGACGCTCATCGTAAGTTCAGAGATTGCTGTTGTGCTATTGTTCTCTGTTGTGAGCGCCATAATATTTCCTGCACTTAACAAAAGCACTGAGAAACTTAAAGCTACTCGTATCGATCTCGTAATTGCTTTTAGACACATAACTATGCCCTCATTTCAGAAAGTGAAAATTGAATAGTGACGTGTGGTAGACGGACTTTAGTCATCGTTTCATCAGATTGCTAGAATAACCTGAGTTCGACGTAAGAAACGCACTAACTCGCTGTATTTATTATCCTTATAACAATCCACACAAAGACGGTCAACTACCTGTGACGCTTGATTCCACGTTATGAGGTGGTGTAGGTCAAATCAATAGTTGACTGTCTTGTTAGAGTCTAACTAAGCCTAGCTGATACAGCAGGCTACATTATCCCTTACGTCGAACTCAGGTTAGAATATCTGAATCATGACAGCAAGGATTGGAATGATTGCGAAGTGTCTTGATTAAATCAGCGAGATGATTTAATCAAGGTAATCAGATAACCAGAACAATAAATTGTTATTGTTGGCAACCTGGCGAAATGGTAGCCGTTCAACTCCCCCTGGAAACACGACCATCTTGACCACAGACAAGCGGGCAAGACGCTCGCCTTCTCCCCAGAGAAGGTGAACGATTACACGAAATGACGATCAAGTCCACCCTGTGAACGGGGAATCGATTGGCTAATTTATGCTGCGGACCGAGGAGGCTAGACCAAAAAGAAACCCCTCCACCCTACGATTAGGATGGAGGGGCCTCGGAAATAGGGGGACCTTCCTTGTCGTCGATTCAGTCAGACGTTATCGGAAACTTCCCCGCATCAAGCAGATGCCACTAGGTCGCCTTATTTTACGGGGAATTTCCGATAATATCCGAACGTGGACTGATCCATTTCTACAGGGACACCGGGGACATCGGTTCCCGATGTGATCCCCTGCAAACGACAAGCGACTGCAGTTACTTGGCGGTAGTGGTAGGAGCAGCCACAGTCGGGGCGGCCACTACTGGGGCACCCGGATAGCCATAGGCTGGATAGCCGTAGCCGGGATAGCCATAACCATAGCCAGGATGACCATAACCATAACCGTTGCCGTAGCCGTTACCATAGCCGTTGCCGTAGCCATTACCGTAGCCATTACCGTAGCCATTACCGTAGCCGTTGCCATAGCCATTACCACCGCCGTAGCCATTCCCGCTAAAGCCCATGCCGAAATTCATCCCGCCACCGCCATAGCCACTGCCATAACCGTTGCCATAGCCGTTGCCACCGCCATTGCCATTGCCATTGCCCATCCAGTCATTACCCCAGCCACTACCATTACCCCAGCCCGGACCGCCGCCCCAGGGACCACCCCACCAGGCATTGGCGGGCACGGAAAGAAGACTGCTCGCACCCAACAGGGCGGCGATGGCAACTGATTTCGTCAATTTTTTCATGAAGTACTCCACTGATTGCAGATTAGTAAGTAGTGACGCGGCTACTAGTCTTGCCTAATAAGCCACAAGGTAATTATTCTCAACGGTGAATATTATGACATGCTTATTTTCCACCTTCCTGGCTATTTTCCGCAAGTACCTCCTTGGGGATAGGCGATAATTATAGTGTGTAATTATGGTTAGTTCCAATACCTAGATCTTACTATTGGAGATAGCCAAATCTAGGTATTCGCCGCTATGCCCTTGGTGTTGGTACGTTTCAACGGATGCGGGGGTCCAATTTACCGGAACCGTACTGTTTGGTCATCACCTCTAATGATACGGGTTTGATCTTTGACGCCTGGCCATTGGTGCCGAAGGCCAAATAGCGCATTTTACAGATATCCTTCATGGCTTTAGTAGATGCCTTGAGGTATTTACGGGGGTCAAATTCCTTGGGATTTTCCGCGAGGAATTTACGAACAGCACCGGTTGAAGACATCCGCAAGTCGGTGTCGATATTTACCTTGCGTACACCATGCTTGATGCCTTCCTGGATCTCTTCGACGGGCACACCATAGGTTTGACCCATATCACCACCGTAGTTATTGATGATCTGCAACCAATCCTGGGGGACGGAGGAAGAGCCGTGCATCACCAGGTGAGTATCGGGAATGCGGGCATGGATCTCCTTAATACGTTTGATAGCCAGGATATCACCGGTGGGGGGACGAGTGAATTTATAGGCCCCATGAGAGGTACCAATGGCGATAGCAAGGGCATCCACTTTGGTATCACGGACAAAACGGGCGGCCTCCTCGGGATCAGTGAGGAGTTGGGAATGGTCCAACACGCCTTCAGCACCGACACCATCCTCTTCGCCAGCAGTACCGGTCTCCAGCGACCCAAGACAACCCAGCTCACCCTCGACCGATACGCCACAGGCATGGGACAGTTCTACCACCGAGCGTGTTACACGCACGTTGTAGTCGTAGTCGGATGGGGTCTTCATATCGTCCAGCAGCGAACCATCCATCATTACCGAGGAAAAACCAAGCTGGATGGAACGGAAGCACACCGCCGGGGAGGAACCATGGTCCTGGTGCATACACACCGGGAGATGGGGCCACTGTTCGATGGCAGCTTCGATGAGATGGCGCAAAAAGGGCGCCCCCGCATAGCTACGCGCACCCGCAGAGGCCTGAACGATGACCGGGCTATCGGTCTCGTCCGCCGCCTGCATGATCGCGTGCATCTGCTCCATGTTATTGACGTTATAGGCAGGTACGCCGTAACCATATTCGGCGGCGTGGTCCAACAGCTGACGCAGGGCAATAAGAGCCATGAGATCTCCTGAGTTGGGTGTTGCCTCGGGATAGCGGAAGTTCTACCCAAGAAGTTGTGGGAAACGATAACAGTTAAAAACTCCTAAATTCAACGCATTAAAAACCATCTACGCCATTGATCCAACCCTTACCAAGAAAAGAGCCGACACCAACTCAAGCATCTTAAGGGGCGACCAAGGCACCTATCCGTACGATCTTCATGGCGTTGGTACCTCCCTGGACACCGATAAGATCACCCTTGGTAATGATGGCCAGGTCACCGTCTTGGACAGCGCCACGCCGCATCAACTCCTCTACAGCCTCCAGGTTGACCCGGGGGTGGTCTGTGGCAGACAGGGAGAAACCAATGGGGTACACCCCCCGATAGAGGGTAACCTTGCGTTGGGTTTCCACATGGGGGGTCAGTGCGTAGATCGGGATACTCGAGGTGATCCGTGACATCCACAAGGGGGTAGAGCCCGATTCGGTTAAGGCAACGATGGCCTTCACTCTCAAGTGGTTCGCGGTGTACATAGCAGCCATCGCGATAGCCTCATCGGTGCGGGAAAAGTGCTGGTCTACCCAGTAGTCGGTAGCCATGGATAGATGCTGCTTTTCAGCCCCACGACAGATCCGATCCATGGCAGCCACCGCTTTGTCTGGATAGTGACCCACAGCGGTCTCTGCCGAGAGCATCACCGCATCAGTCCCGTCTAAGACCGCATTGGCTACGTCAAAAACCTCCGCACGAGTTGGAATCGGGCTGTGGATCATCGACTCCATCATCTGAGTGGCGGTAATCACCACTTTATCCATATTGCGAGCACGATGGATAATGCGCTTCTGCACCCCCGGCAGTTCGGCGTCGCCGATCTCAACCCCCAAATCTCCACGGGCAATCATGACCCCGTCCGAAGCCGAAATAATCTCGTCCAAGACAGAAAGGGCCTCAGCCCGCTCGATCTTGGCAACGATCCCACCATGACCACCCGCAACGCGCAACAGGGCGCGGGCCTCCTCCAGATCTCGGGCAGAACGCGGAAAAGAAACGGCCACGTAGTCGGCTCGGAGAGCAGCCGCAGTCTGGATATCGGTGCGATCCTTGGCGGTAAGGGCGGGGGCCGAAAGTCCCCCTCCCTGACGATTGATACCCTTGTTATTGGAAAGTTTTCCCCCTACCACGACGCAGGTTCGAATCGCAGAACCCTCAACCGTCTCAACCTGCAATACGATACGTCCGTCATCTAGCACCAGGATATCGCCGCAGTGTACGTCTTGCGTCATCTCCTTGTAGGCAAGCCCAACCCGCTCCTCAGTACCAGCATCCTTCTCCAAGGCAGTATCTAGGGTAAAGCAGTCTCCCTCCTTGAGTTCCACCTTTCCGTTTTTGAAACGCTCAATTCGCAGCTTAGGACCCTGTAGATCCGCCAACACACCCACTTCTCGACCCTGCGCACGGGCGATAGCTCGTACCTGCTCGGCCAATGCAACGTGGTCTTCGGCGCGGCCATGGGAAAAATTGATACGCACAACATCGACACCCGCACGGACCATCCGCTCTAGGATTACCGGATCACTAACGGCTGGTCCCAGAGTGGCAACAATTTTTGTTCTTCTGTACAAGGTTTATTCTTCTTAAGAATAGGCTGGAGGGCTACGTTATCAAGACCTTACCTGGAAGAAAAGATCGATCCAGGACGCAATCTCGACCACCCCCCGCCCCTATTCTGTAATGAAAAAGGGCGGGAGATGTTTATCTGGTACTACGCAGTGAAAACCAAAGTTGAACAGGTCAGCCCCGAGCACGCTCTTCCAAGATGGCCACGGCCGGGAGCACTTTACCCTCCAAGAATTCCAGGAAGGCGCCGCCCGCAGTGGAGATGTAGGACACCTTGTCGTAAATGCCATATTTCTGAATGGCCGCAATGGTGTCGCCACCACCGGCCAGGGTAAAAGCCTTGGTAGTAGCAATAGCGTGAGCGATGGTCTGGGTGCCGGCACTGAATTGGTCAATCTCAAATACGCCTACCGGACCATTCCACACCACAGTCCCCGCCGCCAGAATGATCTCCGCTAGAGTTTGCGCACTCTTGGGACCAATATCAAAGATCATGTCATCGTCGGTTACGTCCGTAGCATTCTTGAGTACGGCGGGCTCATTGGCATCGAATTTCTTGCCCACCACTACATCAACGGCTATCGGAATAGTGGCGCCACGCGCCGTCATTTTGGTGGTAAGTGCCGCAGCAATAGACACCAGATCATTCTCACAGAGCGACTTGCCAACATTGTGACCGGCCGCTTTGAGGAAGGTATTGGCAATACCTCCTCCCACCACGAGTTGATCGACCTTGTCAGAGAGTGACTCCAGCACCGTGAGTTTGGTGGAAACTTTCGAGCCCCCCACAATAGCAACCATCGGTCGAGCAGGATTGGCCAATGCCTTTTCCAGTGCCTCCAATTCTTCCGTCAACAACAATCCCGCACAGGCGGTTGGCGCGAATTTAGCCACACCATGGGTAGAACCCTCGGCGCGATGGGCGGTACCAAAGGCATCCATAACGAAGACATCACACAGCGCCGCATATTTCTGAGCGGTAGCATCGACATTCTTCTTTTCGCCCTTGTTGAAACGGACATTTTCAAGCAACACCAACTCACCTTCAGCCACCTCGAATCCGCCATTGATCCAATCTTTAATCAAACGTACCGGTCGGCCGAGTTTCGCAGAGATATCCTCCGCTACTGGTTTTAGGGAATTTTCCTCGGAGTATTCGCCCTCAACAGGACGCCCAAGGTGGGAGGTTACCATTACCCGCGCACCGGCATTAAGGGCATACTCGAAGGTACGCAACGAGGCACGAATTCTCGCATCCGAGGTGACCTGGCCATTTTTTACCGGCACGTTGAGGTCAGCGCGAATCAATACGCGCTTGCCGCGTAGATCGAGGTCGGTGATTTTAATAACGGGCATAGAAAGCAGTCCTCTAGATTTGCAGCTTGGATTAACTTAAAGCGCCAATGCGCCTTCCCTGGCGCGGTTTTATCTCGATCGAGATCATAGACGCAGCATCTATTTAGCCGCCATCAATACCATGGTGGTATCCAACATTCGGTTGGAGAAGCCCCATTCGTTGTCATACCAGGACAGGACCTTGACCAAGGTTCCGTCCATAACACGGGTCTGACTGGAATCGTAAGTGGAGGATACAGTCGTGTGATTGAAATCCGAAGACACCAGGGGCTGGTCGTTATAACCCAAAACACCCTTCAACTCACCCTCGGCGGCAGCCTTGAGGAGGCTATTGATCTCAGCCTTGGAGGTCGGGCGCGCCGCCACAAAGGTCAAATCCACCACCGAGACATTAATGGTGGGTACCCGCATCGCAAAACCATCGAGCTTACCATTAAGGTCGGGCAGCACCAGACCTACCGCAGAGGCAGCGCCGGTCTTGGTGGGGATCATATTCAGGGTCGCGGAACGAGCACGATACAGATCACTGTGATAAACGTCAGTTAGGACCTGGTCGTTGGTATAGGAATGGATCGTAGTCATGAGTCCACGGACCAGCCCAATAGCATCGTGCAAGGGTTTCACCAAGGGGGCCAGACAATTGGTGGTGCATGAGGCATTGGAGATTACCTGATGCTCGGCCTTGAGGATCTGGTGATTGACGCCATAGACCACGGTGGCATCACATTCATTCTTATCTGCAGGGGCGGAGATAATTACCTTCTTGGCACCCGCAGCGATGTGCGACATACACTTGGCCTTGGTGCGGAAGATTCCGGTACATTCCATCACAACATCAACGCCCAATTCGCCCCAGGGTAGCTTGGTGGGGTCACGCTCGGAAAAAGAACGGATGCGGTCACCATTGACTACCAAGGCATTGCCATCTATGACCACCGTACCGTTGAATTTTCCGTGGGCGGTATCGTAGCGGGTCAGATGGGCGTTGATATTCGCATCGCCAAGGTCATTGATAGCGACGATCTGGATCTCATTGGTACGGCCCGATTCATAGAGTGCACGCAGGACATTGCGGCCGATACGGCCATAGCCATTGATGGCAACCTTAATAGCCATTTAAGTTCTTCTCCGGGGGAGGTAAGGGTCAGTGGGGATCGAGCAAACAACTATCAATTCAGAAACGCCCATAACGCAGCGGAACCGTGGCGTACGAAGAACCGAACGCCACGGGTATTTCATCAATGTCTCCGAAAAACCTCACCCTCTAGGGCGGGGAGAAAAGGAGACGATTTTTACAACCGTCGGTAAAAAGGCCGGTCTTTCCCGGCTGCCAACCCGTAAGGGCCTAGTGACGAAGCCTCGCGGCTCGCTCCCCTCGCCAATGTTGCAACGCAGCTTTAGTTCTTACGAACCTTGCAGCAAACACGTTTCGTGCGTACCCGGCGCGTGTCTGCATCCGCTGCTTTCAGAGCTTGGAGTTGAGGAAGCCCCAAGGTGAGCTTTTTACTTCGTTGCAACGTAGCCCGATATTTTGGGCTTAGGCTGGTCAATCTCGGGCCTGTAGACATTCTCTACAAGCCCCGGACTTTAGCCCGGGGTGATTGACCCTATAACAACTCCAATACGGCATTGGTTATCCGGTCCACGGTGAATCCGAAGGTCTTAAACAAGACACCGGCGGGCGCCGATTCTCCAAAACGGTCGATACCGATAATTCGCCCGGTGGCGCCCACATATTTGTACCAGCCATCACTCACCCCAGCCTCGACTGCGACTCGTACTGTGACCGCTGCGGGGAGAACCGCCGCACGATAGGCCGCATCCTGGGCGTCGAATACCGTGGTAGCCGGCATGGACACCACCCGCACCCGCCGCCCCTGCCCAGCGAGGATCTGCTGGGCGTCCATGGCCAGCTCTACCTCGGAACCAGTGGCAATGAGAATGGCCTCGGGGACGCCGATACAATCGGACAACACATAACCACCGCGACGAATATTCGCCACCGTCTCTGGATTACGTTCCTGGTGGCGTAGATTCTGACGCGAGAAAATAAGACAGCTCGGCCCAGTGCGATGGCAGATCGCCTCCTTCCAAGCTATTGCTGATTCAACTGCGTCACACGGCCGCCATACCTGCATCCCAGGAATGAGGCGCAATGTTGCGATCTGCTCAATAGGTTGATGGGTAGGACCGTCTTCCCCCAAACCAATAGAGTCATGGGTGTAGACAAATAGACTCGGCACCTTCATCAGGGCCGCCATCCGCAGGGCATTGCGCGCGTATTCGGAGAACATCAAGAAGGTCGCACCATAGGGAATAAATCCCCCGTGTAGGGCGACACCATTCATGATGGCCGACATACCAAATTCGCGGACACCGTAATACAAATAATTGCCATCAGCAACGGTATTGCTTACTCCACGCGACCCCTTCCACAACGTCAGATTCGACCCTGCCAGATCCGCCGACCCACCCAATAATTCCGGCAATAACGGACCGTAACCATTGAGCGCATTCTGAGAGGCCTTACGTGAAGCAATCGTCTCACCCTTCGCGATTACCGCTGCAATAAAGGCATTGGCCTTGTCGTCAAAATCGGCTGGTAACGCCCCACGCATAACACGGCGCTCAAACTCCGCAGCCAATTCCGGGTAGGCCGCACGGTAGGCGGCAAAACGGGCGTTCCAATTCTCTTCTCGCTCCTGTCCCTTACTCCGGGCACTAAACTCCTGATAAACCGCCGACGGGATCTCAAAAGGCGGGTGAGTCCAACCTAAATTCTCGCGGGTAGCGGCGATTTCAATATCTCCCAAAGGAGCACCATGACAATCGTGACTACCGCACAGATTCGGGGCACCGTAACCAATTACTGTCTTGCAACAGATTAGGGAAGGCTTGTTATTGACTGAACGGGCCTCATGGATAGCATTGGCAATTGCCTCTGCATTATGACCATCCACCCCTGGTACTACGTGCCAGCCATAAGACTGAAAACGCTTGGGAGTGTCATCGGTAAACCAGCCCTCAACATGACCATCAATGGAAATACCATTGTCATCGTAAAAGACAATGAGCTTACCAAGCCCAAGCGTCCCGGCGAGCGAACAGACCTCGTGGGAAATACCTTCCATCAAACAACCATCACCCAGAAAAACGTAGGTGTAGTGGTCAACGATGTTGTGCTCGGGTTGGTTAAACTGACCGGCGAGGACTTTCTCGGCAATAGCCATGCCTACTGCATTGGCAATTCCCTGACCCAACGGACCGGTAGTGGTTTCTACTCCCGGGGTATAACCATATTCAGGGTGACCAGGGGTCTTGGAATGCAGCTGACGGAAAGATTTGAGGTCGTCGATCGACAGGTCGTAGCCAGAAAGGTGCAACAGACTGTAGATGAGCATAGAACCGTGACCGTTGGAGAGGACGAAACGGTCGCGATTGACCCAACGCGGGTTACTCGGGTTGTGGTGAAGGAAATCATTCCAGAGCACTTCGGCGATATCAGCCATGCCCATGGGGGCACCGGGGTGGCCAGATTTGGCCTTCTGAACCGCATCCATAGAGAGGACACGGATGGCGTTGGCAAGCTCTCTACGGGACGGCATCTAGAACTCCTACGGTAATTTTCAGTATCGGGGATGGTTGTGCAAGCGACATTTGGTACACGTTTCGTGCAAGCTCTTCTTGCTATCGGTTTTCCGGCATGACCAGACCGTGGCCAAAACAAACACCTCAAGTCTGCCCACAGTCCAGAACCTAAGGGTTTGATAATACCCTTTTCTATTCTGCATTAGTAACCATCCATGTTGGTTAATCCACACCTTCACAGCTACTGTTTTTAAAACTCTAAAAACAAGGTAACGGCAATCATTTCGTACATCAGAAAACAAATGATTAGCCGCTTTTCTAACGCACCCAGGGAGAGGTAAACAACCCGCAGGGTTTTTGTCTCCTCACGAAGAGATAAGCAAACATCTCACTTAGAGATAGGCAGATATATCCCGTCATGCCTCCTCATTAGGAGGAGAGGAAAATCATCGACCACTCTCAGGATTCACTGCGAGCGGCAAATTCCATCAGATAGTCACGCCATATAACAAAGGCTTCCGGATCCGATGCAGCAATTATCGAACGTCGCACCAAACCAGCGTGAAAAACTGGTTCGCCGTCGAAGGTTAGAGCCCGCCCCCCCGCCTCCGTGAGCAACAAAACGCCGGCCGCGTAGTCCCACAATGCCTGACCACCGTGGAGATAGAGATGCACCCGCCCCGTGGCGAGCCACGCCCACTCCAGAACACAACTACCAAAATTACGCTGCGAGCCGTACGGCGGGTGGTAAACAAGGTACTTGGCGAGGGATGGGGATAGGCGTTTGAGGTCAATGGCTGCCAAACAATCCCGCATAGGGGGGGCCACTGGGGCCTTCACGGGGCTCGCGTTACACCAAGCGCCCTGACCTGCCGCAGCAGCAAAACATTCACCGTGGATGGGGTCGTAGATCATACCAAGCACGGGCGCACCGTCACGTATTAGGGCGATCGACACCGCGAACATCGGAACCCCTGACGCAAAGTTGGTCGTGCCATCGAGCGGATCGAGACACCACACCCCCTGGGGCTGGTCGCGTAATAATGCCGCTTGGGTGGCATCGTCCATTTCCTCTCCGAGAAGGGGAATATCCGGCCAGTGGTGCCTTAAATCCCGCTCCAGGCGCGCCTGCATTGCCCGATCGGCGGCCGTGACAATACTGCCGTCCGCCTTAAATTCACGCGATACCGCGTGGAAACGTCCCTGGATCTCCTCCTTGGTCGCAGTAATCACTATCTGACACAGAGTGCGAAGCTCAGGGATCATGGAGTGGGCGAATCCGTAACGAAGGTCCAGCACAACAGTCGCACGCTCATCATCCCAATCCGCCGCGCCACTTGATGGAACAACCCATGCTCGGGGTCTGAACGGCAGGTCCCTCCCCGGTGATAGCGACCTGTTTCATTGCCTCAAACAGTTCGCGATGGGCATCAGGCGACGCAGCCTCCTTGCGGCTGGCATCCAAACGGCCCCGATACTGGAGTCCAAGGGCAGCGTTGTAGCCAAAGAAGTCAGGAGTACAAACTGCCCCGTAGGCGCGTGCGATGTCTTGGGTCTGGTCATAGAGATAGGGGAAGGAAAAACCATATTTCTGCGCCACTCGTTGCATGTTGTCGAAGGAATCTTCAACGTAATCAGTGGGGTCGTTGGACATGATGGCCACCGACCGAATGCCATAGTCCAACAGCTCACGGGTATCGCGCACGAAGCGCTCACGAATGGCCTGAACATAAGGACAATGGTTGCAGATGAACATCACCAGCAACCCACGCGTCCCTTGGCACTCCCGAAGGGTCCAGACCTTGCCATCGATCCCAGGCAAGGCAAAGTCCACGGCAGGGCGACCGAACTCACAGATGGGAGTTTCCATGCGAACCATCGTCAACCTCGCTAATCGCTCGATAAAAAAGGTGAAACAGTCTATAACCGTTCCGTCTCCCCGCCTCCTGCCCCCTCAGGATAGATGTGAAGACCAAGAGGGCTATAACAATTAGACCACTTAGGCTGACTCAGCGGACCACGAAATAATTGAATAGTTTTCTAATCGAGTCAAGAATTCCGATGACAGCAATAATTAGGAGAGATATTAATCTTTATTGATGTAGGTTGGTACTAATCTTGCGGAGAAGACAGTATTGCAATGAACGACTGGCCTCCTTAGAATAAGAGACCTTGATACTCGTTTCGGATCCTGCCTCGTTATCTACGGAGAATTATCCTTTAGTTAAAAGGCAGAGATAAAGGTATTAAGAGAAATGAGTGGTTGGTGATTCTCCAATCTACTCATTAGCCACGACCCAAGCAACTACATAACCTTGATACGAAACTTTGTTCCTAACCTAATCCGTAAGGATCGCCATCTCAGCGCAGGTATTGGAATAAAGATTAGGTAATCGTTCCCGATCCCTCACAACGGAAGAAGGTGAATGGTTATAGATCAAGACTCAACGACACGGTTAAGGAGTTATTACGATGGTTCACACGCTTCCCCCTCTACCTTATGCCAAGGATGCACTTGCCCCCCATATGTCTGCGGAGACCTTAGAATATCACCACGGCAAGCACCACCAGACCTATGTCACCAACCTGAATAACTTGATTCCCGGGACAGCGTTCGAGAATCTCTCCCTAGAAGAAATCGTGATGAAAGCCAGTGGTGGGGTCTTCAATAATGCCGCACAGATCTGGAACCATACCTTCTTCTGGAATTGCCTCTCTCCTCAGGGCGGCGGTGAACCAACCGGCACCCTGGCGGCCGCCATTACTCAGAGCTTTGGTTCTTTTGCCGCATTCAAAGAGGCGTTTGGCAAGACTGCAATTACCACTTTCGGTTCCGGTTGGGCATGGTTGGTAAAGAATACCGATGGTTCACTGGAACTCATGAGTACCAGTAATGCTGGCACACCAATGACCTCCGGTAAAAAGGCATTGCTCACCTGCGATGTCTGGGAGCATGCTTACTATATTGACTATCGTAACCTGCGTCCGAAGTTTGTGGAGGCGTTCTGGGGTCTGGTCAATTGGGATTTCGTGGCGGCCAATTTTAATTAACCCAGGTTGCCAGCGAGTAAATTGACAGTTGTTCAAATCCCCTGGGAGCGCGACCATCTTGGCCGCAAGAGAGCGGGCGATACCCACGCCCCCAGGGGGAGTGAATAGTTACGTTACATTTAAAGACCAGTAGGATCGATTCCCAACGTACGCAATATTTCCGCCATCTTTTCTGACTGGGATTGCAGAAGATTTGCCCTGCACATCTCCTCATCCGCACGGATCCGCTCCTGCTCGGCCCTTCGCATCTCCTCATCCGCGCGGATTCGTTCCTGTTCCGCTATCCGTTTTTCCTGCTCAGTACGATATTGTTGCTGCTCCGCACGTTCCGCATGGGTGGAGATCCATTGCCGATTAGCGCTATACCAGCGCAACCACTGATATTCAGTGTCTTGGTAGGTTCCAAACCACAAACCCAATCTTAATTGGATCTCGGGGCACTGGTCTATTTTGATTCTTGCTATAATGGATTAAAAATTATACGCTATTCTATCTTAAGCTAAAATCATCCCATTTCCTGATAATTTGAAGAAGCTCTTAATGTTGACCACAATCCGCTGCCTTCATTGCAATTCTGAAGACTGCCGTATCTCCAAAACTTATAATACATCCAGCAACGGCAGCAGAAATCTTTATGAATGCAATAGCTGTCGGAATGTTTTTTCAGAAACAAAAGGAACATTTATGGAGAATATAAAAAAACCCATAAGCCTGATTGCAAAGGTACTCCAGGCGCGAAGTGAGGGAATTGGCCTTAACGCTGCCTGCCGACTTTTTGAAATAGCAAAAAATACGTTATTAGAAATTGAAAATAAGAAATAAGAATAAGGGAAGACAAAATCGTAAGCGAGGCCGGAAACGTTCTAAATAATCCAAGTTGCCACCTATTCAAAATTCGGGATCGCATCCAATCGTCCCCCCTCAATCCCCACGTAAACGGGGGGAAGTCTGCGGCCTACTCCCTCCCCGTTTATGGGGAGGGCTGGGGAAGGGGGCAAGTAGGTGGCAACTTGGGTTAATTATCACCAGAAGAAGGTTCTGATTAGGCGTTGTTTTGACCGCAACTTGATGGCACTGTAAGTGTTGCATATTTAGAAAGGGCTATTAATTAATTCGCGCTCCATATCCATCTCTCCATAAAAAACGCCCCCAGCACAACCGGCTGGGGGCGTTTTTAACCCAAGTTGCTACCTAGCGCGCTCTTCTCCACTCTCCCTCCGGGAGAGGGG
Organism: Gammaproteobacteria bacterium; assembly: GCA_963575655.1. Classification (NCBI taxonomy): domain Bacteria; kingdom Pseudomonadati; phylum Pseudomonadota; class Gammaproteobacteria; species Gammaproteobacteria bacterium. The sequence continues at coordinate 28,825 of CAUYTY010000205.1, forward strand.
CCGGGGGTGAGGGCGTGATGCTGACGAATCAACAAATTCGCGCCCTCACCCCAACCCCTCTCCCGGGGGGAGAGTGGCTTTTCCTTTTCTCACCGCATAGGTAGCAACTTGGGTTTTTTAGTTATCGTAGAGGTACGAATTTACTTGGCAACCCCTAGTTTTTCACGCCAGCCGGGGAATAACGCATCGGCATCGTTGGGGAAAGACTCGAAGGCCCGAGCGAATTCACGGTGTTCCTTGGCCCAAGCAATGGGATCGGCACCCGCCCTCCAACACTCATAGGCCTGACGCAAAGATTTGGCGCCCGCCGCTGGAGAGTCAATGTGGCCGTAAGAACCACCGCCCGCCGTATTGATGACGTTACCGTGCCCCAGATTTTGAAAGAAACCGGGTAGGCGTAACGCGTTCATACCACCAGAGATAATTGGCGTGGTAGGCTTCATGCCAAACCATTCCTGGTGATAGGCTGGGCCGGTGTGGCTATCGCGCTCGATAATGTAGGCAATATCCTTGTCCTTGGCCTCGCCCTCCATTTTTCCATAGCCCATGGTCCCGACATGAATACCGGAGGCCCCTTGTAAACGAGCCATCTTGGCCAATACATAAGCGGTATAGCCACGTTTGGCACTCGGAGAGGTAACCGCACCATGTCCTGCGCGATGGTAGTGCAGGTATTGGTTGGCAAAATAGCGGCGCGCGGTGGTAACCATACCAGGACCACCCACATAACCATCCACCAAGAACGCCACCTTATCAGCGTCAGGACCAAAAGCCTGGAGGATAAACTCACCACGGGCGATCATCTCGGCGTGGTCGTCAGCGGTAATATTCGCAGAGAACAATTTAGCCTCACCAGTATCGTCCATGGCGCGTTTCATTGCGTCATAAACGAGCGGGATGGTCTTACGCAATGGTGCGAAGACCTGATTTCCCTGAGGTTCATCGTTCTTGATAAAGTCACCACCCAGCCAGAATTGGTAGGCCGCATTAGCAAAGGGTTCAGGACGCAGACCCAGTTTGGGCTTGATGATCGTCCCGGAAATATAGCCACCATTGACTACTGGGCGACCCAGGATACGCCACATGTCGGAGATATCTTTCGCCGGACCATCGAACAATTGCAGTGCTCGAGGTGGCACGTGGAAATCGTACATCTTCGCATGTTCGATATCCCCCATCCCCTGATTGTTGCCAATGGTTAGAGTCAGGAAGGAGACGATCATCATCCGACCGTCGATAATATTCCGATCAAATAATTCGAGCGGATAGGCAATTCGCATCTCCTCACTGGCTTCATCAATGAGGTATACCAACGCATCTACGCCCTTGGTGAAATCATCGGTAGTACAGACCTCCACATTAGTGCCGGTAGAGGATTCGGCAGCGAAATGCGCAGCAGCGGCCAGATAAGCGGTACCACTCTTCGGTTTCATTTTATAGGCGCACAAAATGTGCTTACCCTCCTTGATTAGTTGATCTTCCTTAAGGCTTAGATCG
>CAUYTY010000206.1 GCA_963575655.1 Gammaproteobacteria bacterium
CGTCCAATATGCTATTTAGCTGGAGTCCCCTAACCAACGCGCAGGTTAGTAGCACCGAAAAGCTGATCAACACTATGCTTCGCCAACTTCTTGGTAGACATCAATTCAAAATAGATGCTAAAAGTTTCATGCAAAGCAGGTAGCGTGGAGAATTCTCGCCATTTATTTTCATCGAAGAACTCTAGCCCTGTTGCCAATGCCTGAGCGGCGAAATACTCTTGAATACCCAGATGGCTAAATGCGTACATTGTACTGGAGGCATTCTCGCATCTGGGCACTAAAAACCGCTACCGGAGACGACAATTTTGGATTAAATCACAAATATTTTGAATAAAATTGGGGGTATCAAATGCATCTTCGGCAGTTGACCCATCGTTGTAGCTGAGTATTTTCGTCATATTTGTTCCTTTTTACGATTGCATCATTGAGCCTTTGAAAAAGAAAACACCAGACAGCGAAGCTTGTCATCATTAGAATGCAAACCATCGATATCTTCCAGTGCTATATAATTGCACCACTCGCATCCATTGACGTATCGAACCTGACCCCATAGACTATGCGGTCGCGTGTTGTCATAATTGGTATTCTCAACACACAACCAACCGATTAGACCTTGAGAGCCTTGTAAAGACCCGTAGAGTAATTCGCCTTCAACAGCTAATTACGAAATCGAATAATCTCGCTAACTTGTTAGTGATCTCCTGAAATCCTCCAAGCTAAACCGCCAATACGCTGATTAGTATAAGATTTTTTGTCTCCACAACTCTCTTACGCCCAAGGCATGGCATGGCCAAACCGAAGATTAAACCTCGCTTTACGCCCGCGACACTCGACCAGCTCCTCGCCCAGGCAGCCGATCACCAAGAAGCCCAGCGTTACAAGGAGCTTATTGACGTCTACAAGGAGTTACTGCAACGGGAGGTACGCCCAGAGTGGCAGGTCGCCTTGAGTCACGCCTATGGTCAACGGGCGCAGGCGCTGGCGGCAAAAGGAATGTACCGGGAAGCCGTGGCAATGTGGGAGAGCAGCCGTATCTCGGGAGACACAAACCTAAATCTTGCCACCGTTGCGGGCTGGATGCTGGCCGCTGGGATGTATACCCGAGTGGCAACGCTATTGCGAGAGATACCGACTCTACCTGAGAATCTCCAGATACACCTCGGGGCCGTATTGTTGATGGGAAACAACGAATTTGCCTCCAGCTTACCCGAAGATGCACCGCTAATACGTCACCTTGGACCCGCCCGAATCGCCTTAGAGGCGTGGTGCCTGGGAAACGATACCGTGGTACGTGAACAATTACGCGCAATCCCCTTTCGTTCTCCCTATCGCGAACTTCGTCAAATCCTTCAGGGATTATTGACCGCAGACAAAAATCCTTTAGAGGCAATACCCGCCAATTCTCCTTATATCAATTTTGCCCAAGTAGCAATCGCTGCCCAAGCCCCTTTGGCGAACTTGGAAAAACGTATTGCTACCCTACGTCCTGCCGAACAAGAATTGGCGGCGATATTACGTGGCGTAGATCCGACTCAATTACGGTTAGTGCTTGAGGTCCGTGCCGCACTTACCAATGCCAGCGAAAATCTGAAACCACTATTCTCTTGGGTTACTACTCGACCCGCACCGGTATCCGAGGATCAGGCTCGGCGCTTTGCCCTTGCTATTCTGCCTCATCAGCCGCACTTGCTGGCCCCCTTTCAAAAACGATTCGGTGTACTTCCTCCTTTTGAAATCGCTCGCCTACAAGCACTGCTCGCTGAACAGGAAGATAATCCCAAGAAAGCCCAAATCCACTGGAAAAACGCCTTCAAAGCGCGTAATCACAATGATTCTACCGGGACGCTGATGGGGGCATTAATCCTTCGTCACCTAGCTACCCTTGAGACTCAGATGTACGGCCCTGATGACCCAGATGTTATCAAATACCTAAGTAACAGTTTGGAGCTAGACCCCCTCGACCGTGCTACTTGGTTAAAAATTATCAATATCCAGCGTGACGATTCCGATAAAAAATGGCACTCCGTGGCGGAACGGGCATTGATTCATCTCCCGGAAGATTCCGAACTATTGCTTTTAGCCGCTCAGGGGGCAGCCGAGCGTGGCGCCTATAAAAAGGCTAGCGGTTATGTCAACACCCTCTTGCATCTTGACCCTATAAATAATGGGGCTCGTCACCTGCTAATTAGTCTGCATCTTAGCCATGCCCGCAAATCCCTCAAGGGTAACAAACTCGCGATTGCTACCAAAGAATTAGAAACAGCGCAACGTTTAGCCCATGGCAATGCCGATAATGCCCGTATCGCAGTACACCGCGCTTTTCTGGCCTTGACCCAGGAAAATCTATCGCTGGCCAACGAATTTGCTATTCAAGCGGCGAACGGACCCGCCGGGGGAATGGGGGCAGCACTGCTGTTACGAGTAGAAGGAAAACAAGCGAATATCAACCCCGACCTTCTGAGCAATCTGTACAAAAATCTACCGGAATCTACTCCCGAGACTAGCCAAGTCATTGCGCTATTGGAACTAACAGAAGAATTACTCCCCTTACATAATGAACGAGTAATTTTTTCGTTCTTCAATGGGACATTGGCCGTTCCCCTGCGGGCTGCGGCGTCCCATTCCTATACTGAAGACCAACTCACCCGGCTCTTCGAGATCCTGTACAGTAGTTTCTTGTGGGGGGTAGTCGCTGCGTATGCAGAGGCAGCACTAGAGCGTTGGCCGGAGCACCCCTTTTTCGTGCTTCACAAATACATAGGACACACCCAGGGGCAGCGGCATCGTCTTTCTAAAGAGAATCGAGACCATTTAACAACCATCAGAGATGCCGCCGTTAAAGAAAAGAATATCCGTACCGCTCAAAGTATTGACGACTTCCTCGGAATTTTCCCTATGCCTCACCGAGGGAATTTCCCTGACTCCAGGTGGAGCGGTCAGCAAGTACTCGATAGCATGCCGCCGGAGCACACTCAGGAAATTGAACAACTTATGAATGATATGGCCGAAGGATTGGGAAGAACTCCCGAACAGATGCGTAACGCATTATCCGATCTCATCGGATCGATGATGGACGAAGAAACAAAACACGAAATAGGCGAGCCCCGTCGCGGCCGAGGAAGAAATAGATGACCACCCCCTTTGAGGTCTTAAATGTCGCTGAGGATGCCGATGATTCAGCCATTAAGAAGGCCTATCTGGCGCGCGTTCGGGAATTTCCGCCAGAACGGGATCCCGAACACTTCCAAGTAGTCCGAGATGCCTACGAAACGCTACGTGGGCCACGTGAGCGTATCGCGTGGCGATTATTTAGATCTGATATCCCTGACCCGATCCCTCTCCTTACTGCATGGCTTGCCAGTGCTAGGCCACAGCGGCCCGATCTCGCGTCGGTACACCGGGTTTTGGAAATAGGTATTAAAAAACTTCCAGCAGCGTAACCGTTTCCCCTAACTAGAAATTAAAACCAAATGGACGACACCCAAAAAGAAGCGCTTCTCCGCGAATTTAGCGCATATCTCGAAACTATTGATCCGCAGGAAGAAATAGACGAAGGCGCGGCGCATCCTGATCTTCATACCTTACTCGCTGAATTGGCGGCCCTGCGCACCGAGGTACGTACTCAGGCGCGCCAATTTAAGAGCAGCCTAGACCAATTCCGTGAGGTATTCGAAACTCTGCGTACCGGTTATGACACCCTGGAGAGCGAAGCGGCGCGACGTACCACCGACCAACAAACACTACGTCGTGAAGTATTACGCCCCTTGTTGCTCCAAATTCTGGAGGTGCGCGACCATGTCGAGAGGGGGGTAAATGTCACCACGAATATGCCTTCCCCAATTTGGTGGTGCCGCGAAGAACGCCGTATCTTGGATAGCCTGCGTACTGGTCAGGAAATGAGCCTACGGCGTTTGGACCAGGTCATGTCCTCCTACCAAGTTCGCCCGATTGAATCCCTCCGGCGACCTCACAACCCATTTACTATGACCGTCGTAGAGGCCGAAACCCGCACCGACCTTGAACCCGGAACAGTTACCGAAGAAGTACGTCGTGGTTTTTTATGGGGCGAGGAATTGCTGCGTCCCGCTGATGTGAAAGTCAGTCGAAGAAACCCGGAGACTTCCTCCAAGGTTTCATGATCGTTCGCTCCTCTCAATATAAAGAGGTACACGACCATCACCTTCCTGCAATTTCTGCCGACCAGTTTTAATGTAACCGTTCACACCTTCTCCCAACGAAAGAGGGGTAAACAGTTACAATTTTAACAAGATTCTGGAACAGCTCCTCAATTTTCAGGACACCCCTTTACATGAAAGAAAGCATCATTGGTATTGATCTGGGCACCACCAACTCCGAGGTATCTATCGTTGAAGATGGGCGGGCGCGCGTTATTGGTGATGAAACAGGACGACGGATTTTGCCTTCCGTGGTTGGAATTAGCGAGGATGGAACCTTATTGGTAGGGGAGCCTGCCCGCAACCAATACGTTCTGTATCCTGAGCGTACCGTGCGTTCGATCAAACGCAAAATGGGTAGTGATCATCGCGTGGATCTGGCGGGGCAGACTTACACCCCCCAAGAAATATCCGCCATCATTCTCAAGCGCCTCAAGAGTATTGCAGAAGCCGACCTAGGCCATCCCATCCAAAAGGCGGTAATCACCGTCCCGGCCTATTTCTCCGATGCCCAGCGACAAGCCACTCGTGAAGCGGGGGAGATTGCCGGCCTGGAGGTGGTGCGCATGATCAATGAGCCCACCGCTGCGGCTTTGGCCTATGAGGCTGGCCACCAGGGACAGCGTCGTATTCTGGTTTACGATTTGGGAGGCGGTACGTTCGATGTATCGGTGGTAAGCATGGAAGATGCCGTAGTTGAGGTATTGGCCAGCCATGGTAATAACTCTCTCGGCGGCGACGACTTCGACGACAAAGTGGTGGGTTTCCTCACTGATCACCTGAAGGCCCACTACGGGGTGGACGTGCGGGATTCACGTCATGTTATGGCCCGCCTACGTCGTATTGCAGAGACTGCCAAGATAGCCCTTTCGGACGCCCCCTTCGTCCGCATCGAAGAGGCATACCTGACGGAAAAGGACGGGACCCCGATACATCTCTCGGTAGAATTATCACGTGAACACTACGAAACATTGATCTCCCCGTTCATTGAAGAAACCCTAGCCGCAGTTCATATCGCCCTCAAAGGGGCTGGATTGACAGCCTCGGCCATTGACGAAATATTATTGGTGGGTGGGGCAACCCGCACCCCGCTGGTCTCGCAACGATTAAAAGAGACCCTAGGAAAAGAACCACGCGGCGAGGTCGACCCCGATCTGTGCGTGACCATGGGGGCCTCGATTCAGGGCGGTATGATTGCGGGGGAAAAAGTCAGAGCGGTATTGGTAGATGTTACACCCTATACCTTTGGTACCAGCGCATTGGGGATGTTGGACGGAGAATTCAGTCCCGATTGTTTTGTCCCCATTATCCACAAGAACAGCCCCATCCCGGTTACCAAGACCGAGGCTTTCGAGACCTTTACTAATTATCAGATGCAGGTCGAGGTAAAAATCTTCCAAGGGGAAAATCCTGACGCCCGACGCAACACCCTGATCGGCGAATTTATGGTTGAGGGATTGAGTCCAGTTCCTGCAGGAAATGTCGTACTGGTACGTTTGGCCTTGGACTCAAATGGTATCCTTCACGTCACCGCCGTAGAAAAAAATACCGGCATGGAGAAGTCAATTACCATCCATGGGGCGGTGTCTCACCTAAAAGGCACCGAGCTTACGGTAGCACGGGATCGTGTCTATTCCCTGTTTGGTGAACAGAACGCTCCTGCTGCTTCGTCACCCGAGGTCGGTGTCGTTGCCACGGAGACTAGCTACCACCACGCCGTAATTCAGGCCCGCGCCTTGGTGGAAAAGGCCGAACGCGCCATTGAAAACGTCTCTGATGAGGATCGCGACGAGATCATCAATCTCACCGAGGCAATTCGTGACGCCCTCGCTGCCGAAAAATTCGATGATCTGAAGGAACCCGTCGAACAACTCTCAGACATCCTTTATTACTTGGAGAACTGATGGAACGCTGCCCTGCTTGCCGTGCAATTCTTGCCGGCAGTACCACTTGTCGGCGTTGCGGTTGCGAGCTTGCGAGCGCCACGGCGGCCGAGGACGCAGCAGAGGTGTTGCTGCGCACCACCCTAGCAGCTCTTATCAAAGGAGAAATAGGGCGCGCCGCCCACCTCGCTACCATCTCAGCAGGATTACGACGCTCCTCCTTGGCTACCCTCCTCGTTGGTTTCGCAGAGCAATGGACGCTTGCAATAAAAACCGATCACTGGGACTTGCCCCTAATAATTGAAGAAGAGGAGCAAGATTCAGTGCCTTTCGAGGAAACTGAGTAGGATACGCAATATGTCTCCTACCCGGTTGGTCGCTGGAATAGACGATTACCCCATGAATTCGTTCGCCCGGAACTTGTCAAAGAGCTAATCCATTGGTAGGGTGAGCAACCTCAATATACTTCTTCTCTATCACCCCTGGGGCATTGCCCCAGGCTGGTATACCAATTATATGCAGAAATGTTCTTTATCCGTTATATTGAACACTGTCAGAGTTCATTTCTCATTTTTCTTGAGATACGAAAAACTCACTTGAGGCTCAATGGGTTGGAGGTTTACGTTATGTTAACGTTAATGAACTTTGAGTTAGTATTACCGCCCAGCATAAGGAACCTTTTAAGTATAATTGGCATACAAGATCGCACTGTTGTGCACTGCCTGGACAGTTATAAAATATTTTTAATTAATCTAGAAACCAACTCGCGTGATCTAGGCAAGAAAACCAAAAATTCTTACCGTTGATAACGGTTTCCATCAATATCAAAACGGTAACAGAAACTCTGTGGAATGATTATCAAATTATTGTAGCAACCAGTGGACCAGGCGCCATTGAGGTGGCATCTTCCGGAAAACCAAACATCATCCTCTTGGATATAGTCATGCCCGAAATGAGTGGTTATACGGTTTGTCAGTGGTTAAAATCCAATAAAGATACCAAGAAAATCCCGATTGTTTTTGTGACGACCAATACTAACCCAGAAGATATTGCCCGGGAAATTGAGGTAAGGGCGCTCTGTTATCTTACCAAACCCGTTGACACCAAATTCCTTCGGGCAATAGTCAAGACAGCTTTATCAAGCCATATCGCCCCGTATACATTCGAAGAAAATACTCAGTGCGTAAAAACACGCCACCTTCCCTAGGCGTACCACGTCGAGCACATTTTTAGCCTAACCAAACCATGGTAGGTTGGGCCACCCGCGTAGGGATCCGATGAGAAACGAACCTCATCTTACGCGACTACCTTAGCAAAGTTACGGTCTAGTAAACTGCGGCACCGTCATTCCGGCGGGGATTATCAGAATGACGACCAACTCCCAGGAGGTTTCCGATAATGTCTATTACTTGGTCGACACGTTTGGCACAGGTATAATTAAACATGAGGATCTATTGGTAGACGATGATACCCTCTTGCTCTCGTTTCTGTCGGTCATCCTCCGTAGTCAGGGCCACGAGTTGCTGACCGCCAGAAATAGTGTGGAGACCTATCGACTAATTCGCGAACAGCAAGCCACCCTGGTCATCAGTGATTGGAATATGCCATAACTGACTGGCTCGGAGCTCTGCTGTAAAATCCGCGCCGCGAATTTTCCTCATTACGTTTATTTTATTCTGCTCACCGCGCGCAATGATCGAGCCTCCTTGCTGGAAGGCATGAAGGCTGGGGTAAACGATTTCATGATTAAACCAGTGGACCCAGGAGAATTACAAGTCAGGGTTCGTGCGGGAGAGCGTGTGCTACGGCTAGAACGGGAATTGGACGAACGCAATGCCGCACTGGACCGCATCAATGTAGAATTATTGTCTCGGGTCTATGAGACCATGAAAAGGGATGTGTCCATGGCCGCCATTGTTCAAAAATCATTACTTCCCAAGCCTCGAGTTTTGCGGGGTTTCACATTTCAATCGTTATATCTTCCCAGTAATCTGCTGTCCGGGGATATGTTCGGTTATTTCCCATTGGATGAGGCACATATTGCCTTCTTCCAAATGGACGTATCCGGGCACGGCATTTCGTCGGAGTTGATTTCATTTGCTTTCAGCAAACGATTGTGGCAAGAACGACACAGCGAGTGCCTCGCGTCAACGAGTCTGGTAAACGAACATGCACTCCCAATTTTTTGCATCCCGAGCAGGTCATCGCCAATCTCAATCGGCAATTTTCCAACGAACCCGAAGCGGAGTCATATTTCTTGACCCTGATCTACGGTGTGGTCGACCTCGACTCTGGAAAGATCCTACTCAGTGCGGTCGGTCATCCCCATCCATGGTTATGGAATCATTCGCTTGAACAATTCTCTGAATCTACAGTACGTGGCCTCCCGGTGGGCGTTCTGGAAAATAGTTGCTACACGCCAGAAATCCTAGAGATGAAACCTGGCGATCGTCTATTCATCTTCACCGATGGCATTCTGGAATATCCTAATCCCACAAGGGAACTCTTCGGCGCCGAACGTTTTCGAGAAACCCTGCGACAGGCCGTAGGGTTACCAATTTCTCAAGTCCCCCAGTGGGTTAATGAAACGCTGCAAGCCTGGCGCGGTAGCACCAATTATCCTGACGATATCAGCCTCTTGATCTTAGAAAGGTAAATTATGTTGACCGCCCGTTTAAGTTTAACCCTCTCCAGCGCACCGGAAAACGCTGGATTGATCTGTACGCTGATGCGGACCTTTTGCGAACACGCGGGACTGTCACCACCACCAGAAGCGGCACGAGTCGAACTAGCCCTCGCCGAGGCGGTAAATAATGCCATCCAGCACACCTACCAGGGCAAAACAGGCACCGAGATTACCATTCAGACACAGATCGAGGCAGGCTATTTGCGCATAGAGGTCCACGACCAAGCTCAATCCCTCGATCTCACCCACGAAGCAGCGATGCCAAACCCTTGCCAGGAAAGTGGTCGAGGCTGGCCATTAATGCGGACTTGCGTCGATCGAGTGGACTATCGCATTGACAACGCGGGCAACGTATTAACCCTGAGCAAATACCTATCGGTACCGAAAAATTTAATAAAAAACCACGAGAATAACTCGTAGTTTCTCGAATGGGTCATCAGAACGGGTCACCAGCATAATTACAACACGCTCGCTGCACAACTTTATGCTGGCGGCCGTAATTTGAATGAATTTTTATTTGTAATAATAGGTAGCTCACATGGCAATAAATGAACTAGGGTCGTTCCTGAGCAAAAAGTCGTATTACTTTGGGATCGCACTAGGCAAAGACATTGAGACTCAGATTTATCTAGTCAGCCAAGCCACAAAAGAACTACTTACCACACAAGCGGCCTTCGCAGATGAAAGCGTCGCCAGCAAGGGTAGAATTGCCGACGGCCTTGATTACCTATCTTCGAGCATGGACGATGTCCGTGAGGGTGTCTTTGGCCTTAAATCTGCGTTCGAGATTGGAATATCAGAGGTAGTTTGGCAAATTGAAAAGAGGAAACGCGAACTGCAAGATATTCTAAAAATATCAATGCTCTACCTGGATTCCCAGAATAAGGAGAGGAGAAAACGCGCCGAAAACAGTTATTTAAATGGCTTGATTGATGTGGCGGAAGAGGAGTTTCTTTTCTTCGAGGAATTGAATGGTCTTGACTTTACTATTCATATCAATCTCGCCATGATTTATATGTTCCATAAGGTAGACATAGAAAAGTCAATTGAATATTTTAACAAAGCAATCGAATGTATCAGGCAGAGATCACCATATTACACAAGCTTTTCATTGATACACAAAGCAATACTGCTCCGAGAGGCTAATCTAATCGAAGATGCAAGAACGTGCCTAGAAGAGGCAGTGCGGCTATCTCCTAATTTTTGCGAAGCGCTCTATCAATTAACTATTACTGAGTTAGCAACAGACAAAGACAAGGCCATGTCTTTTATTTTTAAGTTATTAGAGATGGATATCAGGTATGCCCTAAAAATTGAAGACGAACCCGCTTTTATCACGATAAAGGAAGACCTCCACACCCGTTACCGAACCATCGTAAACTCCCGGACACCAGAAATTAGATCCCATCACGATGACCTGCTTACCAGAATGATCAGTATCTCGGAGCAGGTTACGAAATGCAACCTAATCGTGGAGAACGAGGATTTTAAATTAAATGAAGAATTACAATTGGATACAGTCCTGCAAAGAATTGTCGAACTGGTTGATCGCGAGTCTTTACTAGATATCTATACTGCCGATCTCATATTAAACGACGAAGCAACCCCACTCTCCGCAGAATTAAAAGAGAGCGCCCACTACTATGTCGGATCAAGAGTTAAACATTTTGAGTTCGAAAAAACAAAACTAAACGAAAAACGAAAGAAAGAAAACGAAAATTCATTGATCTATGCCATGAGCAAAGGGATCAGAGTTCCGATTGCCTACTCCTTAATTTACATTGTAGCCTTCTTTCACTTTAGGGATATATTGATTTCCATTTTGTTGGCCACGATACCGTTCATTTTTATCTTTTCGATATCCGAACAAAGAAAGGCGTTACACACCAATCAGATGAATGCCATTGATGAGAAGTTAAATAAATTGATTGAAGTCAAAGGAATGATGCCTTAGCCTGCAACCCAAGTAACCACCTAACTCGTCATTTCGACAGGAATTGTCGGAATTCAGGACACAGGGGCGAAGGTTACCGACCAAGCCATCTATAGCATCTAGATTTTGGCAATTCCTGCCGGAATGACGGCTTAGCCGTTTGCCAGATGGCAAAACTTGGGTTAAGTATCTCTTTGGATTACCTAAGCAGAAGGAAAAAGCAGACAGATTATTTTCTGGGAGATTTCCTGTTAATCTCGCCAGCGGCGGGTGAGGTCGTGGTAGGCATCGATCCGCCGATCTCGCAAGAAGGGCCACATCCGGCGCACTTTTTCGGTATGAGTTAGGTCGAGGGTTGCCACCAAGGTGACGGATTCCTCTCCGGCTTGGGCCAGGATTTCCCCCTGTGGACCCGCAATAAAACTCCCCCCCCAAAACTGAATACCAGGACTTTGGCCACTCGGGTCTGGTTCCTGACCCACGCGGTTACAGGCAAGCACGGGTAAGGCATTGGCAATCGCATGCCCACGTTGCAGCGTGACCCACGCGGCGTGTTGACGAGCCCGTTCGTCGGGAGGGTCGCGAGGGTCCCAACCGATAGCCGTCGGATAGAGCAGCAGATCGGCCCCAGCCAAGGCCATGAGCCGCGCTGCTTCGGGATACCACTGATCCCAGCACACCAATACACCCAACCGTCCTACCGAGGTCGGAATGGGCGTAAAACCCAGATCACCCGGCGTGAAATAGAATTTCTCGTAATAACCAGGGTCGTCGGGGATGTGCATCTTGCGATAACGTCCCGCAATCTGTCCATCCGTCTCCAGAACTACGGCAGTATTGTGGTATAGACCTGGCGCACGACGCTCGAACAGCGAGGCGACAATAACCACTCCAAGTTCAGACGCAAGCCTCCCCAATAATTCCGTGCTCGGCCCAGGAATGGATTCAGCGGCATCGAAGCATCGCGGGTCCTCCGTCTGGCAGAAATATACCCCGCTATGTAATTCTTCGAGCAATATTAGGCGTGCCCCCGCCGCCGCTGCGGAACGAATACCACGGCAACTCGCAGCAAGGTTACTGGTACGATCCTCAGTACAGGGGTGTTGAATAAGTGCAACGGTGAGTTGAGAAGAATTCATGGGCGAGTCGATATGATGCTAAATCTTCACATTGGTTATAGGACAAGGGGGGCAAGGATAGTGAGGTAGGTCCTATCTAACCTCCCAAAATGAATTGCGGTGATTGATTTTTAATTAACGGCTGAATACGCGATATCTAGCGGCAACCTGTTAGAGGGTATGGGTAGGACGATCGGCTTTGGTACCGGCGAGGTAGGTCTCTATTTTAGAGCGGACCACCCCTTTGTCTAATTCACTGAACTGAACACCAATACCGGCCGTTCGATTCCCCTGCGCCCCTCGTGGGGTAATCCAAACGACCTTTCCCGCCACTGCCAGACGGTCTGGTTCATCCATAAGATTCATAAGCATGAAGACTTCATCCCCCAACTGATAGGATTTAGTAGTCGGGATGAATAGGCCTCCGGTCTTAAGAAAAGGCATATAGGCCAAATAGAGGGCGTTCTTATCCTTGATGGTCAGAGATAGGATACCCTGGCGAGCGCCTGGAGGTGTCGGAGTGGGGCGGGGAGCGTCGGACATAGTTATGATCTCTTGGAAAATAACGCGGGCAGCACACGAGGATAGAGGAGGCATCCCAGCCATTGATCCTGCCTTGTCACCAGGCTGGGTATTACGAATCATGGGGGGATACAACTCAATGCTATCCCCCCACTCGTCCTTGGCTGTCAATAGGCAACATATTCCTTTAGCAGACGAAGAGAAGAGCCAAAAAAAATCCCGCACTCGGCGGGATTCGTTGTCCTTACTGGATACCTTTAAACACTTATTTGGTGGCCAGGGGCGGAATTGAACCACCGACACGATGATTTTCAGTCATCTGCTCTACCAACTGAGCTACCTAGCCATTTGAAACAAACACGTTAGATGCCAAAACGGGCACGAGCACCGTGCTCACTGCTTGGGCATTGCCACTCAAACGTAAGGGTACGACACCACATCGGCACGCGCATTAGACCTGCTTCACCCCAAGGGTGTCAAGTCCCGCGTGGGGAGCAGGTGCGACCGAAGCTGGGGCAGTGGGCACATTCCACAGTTGGAGGGAATGACAAGGGCGTTGGCGTACAAAATCCCTACTCCACTAAACAATATCAATGTTTTACAGTGAGACTACCAGACCAATTATCCGAGAAAACCGATCAGAATTTACCCACGGAAGGTCGGACACCATGCCTCTACAAGCAAAATATATTCAATGGACAACCTACCATTTTAATGAATAATTTCAATCGTTTTCTCATTTATTTCACCTTTTTGGTGCGCTGTGCAATGTACGTGCCCCAACATTGAGAACCCACTTTCTGACTTTATTATCTGAAATCGAGGGTAATTTCTTTATTTCTATTCATTCGCGAACGTTACCAAAACGCATGGCACCAACCTTGCGTTGAATGAGAACTAATATATTCATTGAGAGAAAACCGCCGTGAGAAAGCCCGTTCACGCCTACCGTGCCACTAATCTTTCCTATCTAACCCGCTTCATGAGCAGTCTACACGCCGATCAATCGCGGTTGCGTGATATTCAGGCGGTTTACGATAACCTAACATTGCTGGGTCAGTTGCTTTGTGCGGGCACTGACATTACCAGCATGCGTACCGATTTTAACAATCTCGCCAATATGTTGTTGGATCAATTGGCCAAAGAGTTACGCAAAAAGGCGGAGCTCAGCTTGGGATCAAGCGCACGCATGGCCATCGACATTTTAATCCGCAATCTATTTGAGCGTACTGCCGATATTGGATTTCTCGCGACCGACATGGATGTCCGTCACTATGCGGAGGCGGTAGAAGAGAATCCTGCGGTAGTTTACGACAAAGAACGTCGTTCTACTCTAAAAGAACGTTTCAGTGAATATGTAAGAAAATATTCGGTTTATCACAACATTATTTTGCTTTCACCACAAGGCCAAATGTTGGTTCAGTTAGATGATGATAATCCCGTAGGCAATTCCCATGACTCACTGATTTGCCAGGCATTAACCACCGATCAATCTTATGTAGAAACCTTTCGCGCCTGTGACCTGTTAAAACAGCAAGACACCCCATTGATTTATTCTTACCGTGTGATGTCCGAGGACGGAAGTCATCCAGTCGGGGTTTTGTGTCTGTGTTTCCGTTTTCAGGATGAATGTCGTCGGATTTTTGCAAATCTGGTCGCCGACGATGATTGGACGGTTGTTACCATCCTTGATCAGGAAGGGAAGATAATTGCTAGCAGTGATACCTACCAATTCCCTGTCGGCGCTAAAGTCGAGCGGGTAATAAATGAGCAATGCCATGTTGTCCGTTTCGCTGGCCGTGAATATCTGGCGACGACTCGCTCAACGATGGGTTATCAAGGCTATATGGGGCCGGGCTGGATGGGGCATACATTGTCACCGTTAAATCATGCTTTTGAGATGGCTGAAGCGCATGAGTTGGAGCGGGTCAATGAGGAACTCGTCAACTGTGTCTTAGAAGCTGCCACGCTCTTTACCTCAGAATTGCGCGATATCCCAGTGCGTGCCGCCAGCATCCAACGCGAGCTGAATCGGGCGGTGTGGAACGGTAGTATCTGGCTGTCTCGTGATAGTTATGCGCTCAATGCCTCCTTCGCCAAGGTGTTACTGTGGGAAATTGGCAGTACTGGTGTCAAAACTCGCAACGTTTTTAGTGAATCCACGACAAATCTTTACAAGACAGTGGTGTCATCGGTACTTTACGATTGTGGCACTCAGGCAGCGCTGGCCATTGATATTATGGATCGCAATCTTTATGAACGTGCCAATGATTGCCGCTGGTGGGCATTGACCAGTGTATTTCGCGCCGAACTGGCCAATTTACGTCCAGGAGACCGCGAGCAGCGCCGTGTTTTGACAGATATTCTCTGCACCATCAACAGTCTTTATACCGTTTATAGCAACTTATTAATCTTTGATATCTCAGCCCGTGTAGTAGCAGTATCTAACCCAGCGTATACCGAGTTACTCGGACAAACGTTACCGCAAGATTGGGTGCGCCAAACGCTAGGTCTGCCCGACACACAAAGCTATTGCGTTTCGTCATTCTCTGCTAGCAAGCTCTATGGCGGCCATCCAACCTATGTTTACGCTGCGGCAATTCGCGAGCCAAATGGATCGACCCCAGTGGGGGGCATCGCTATTGTTTTCGATTCAACGCCACAGTTTAAAGCCATGTTAGAGGAGGCGCTGCCTCGCAAAGAAAATGGTAGTGTTATCGAAGGGGCTTTTGCCGTATTTGCCGAACGTGACGGTCGGATTATTGCCAGCACCGATGGAGAACTGAAACCCGGCGAACGTTTCGACATTGGTCGTGAGTTTTTCGAGCTAGTCCAAGGGGCAGGCTGTACCAATATCGTTATCTTCCGCAAACGCTATTACGCCGTAGGCTCAGCGATGTCGGCAGGTTATCGTGAATACAAAAACGAGAGAGATTTCTATCGGAACGATGTAGTATGCCTGGTACTCTCCCCGCTGTCCGATAGCGTGATCGACCCGGCCAGTTTGCATTCCCTACGTGACGTAACCCCCGACAATTATGCCTTACGCCATCGTGTGGGTGACGAAGATTCCGTTGAGATCGCCACGTTCTATATAAGTGGTGGTTGGTACGGTGTTCGTTCGGATTTCGTAATGGAAACGTTTGAGGCAAAAACAATTACGCGTCTGCCCGGGATGCCAACCTGGGTACGAGGTTGTGTCGTACATAATGATATCGCAATCACCGTTTATGATTTGGCAGGGCTACTTCCTGGCGTCAAGGAGCTATCGCAGAGCTGTCAGATAGTAGTGGTCAAGGTCCCCAATCAACAATTACGCTACGGCATTTTGATTGATGAATTGGGAGAGATTCCAGAAATAGCCGCTACCCAGATCAAACCCCTTCCCAGCATGATGAGTAGTGATGACTCCCCCATTGAAAGCCTGGTCAGACCTCATGCCGATGTGGGAAAAGGGCAGGCCCTGCTAATGATTCTCTCTGCGGAGCGGATGCTTCAGTCTTTGGCAAAATTAAAAGATGTTCCTAAGCTCATTGACTCCAGGCCACAAGCAATTTTGGAGAAGATTCAAGGTCCCGCAAAAATGTGAACGTTCTGGCTAGCTATCGAAAGTAGCATAACATATACATGGAGTGAGAGACCCAACAAAAAAACCGCAGCAGATCACTGCAGCGGTTTTTTTGTAGTTGTTCACCCCTTCTGTTGAAATGGGGGTGAACAGTTAGATCTTCTTAATCGGTCGAGTACACTTTACTGGTTCGCTGGAGAGGCAGGATCCAGCAAGAGCGCCACCAAATCCTTAATCTGCTTCTCGGTCAATAGATTGAAATGACCAAAACGTGGCATGGCGCTACATGCGTTATAGGCTTTGGCATTGTAGATCTTGCCCCAGGTATATTCAACAACGGACTGGCTGTCACCATGCGACTTTCTATAGTTGTAGAGAGAAGGCCCGATGGTGCCATACGAGATCTCGTCTTTACCGATCTGGTGGCAATTGTAGCAAGCGCCACCATTAGGGACGCCGGCCTTATCCGTCCAGGTGGATCCTTTACCATTTTCCGCAATCTTATCGCCTTCCTTCCAGTCGCCTAGATATTGGCCATCGCCAGGAGATTTGATGGTGGCATGGTTTTCCTTTTCGACAGCAGCACGCTGCTTGGCGCCGGCATCGCCCGTAGCAAGCTTAGGGTCGGAACATAACGCCTGGGTGGCATCCTGATTAATACTGTCCAGGCTAACAATTCCCTCAGCGCGGAAACTCGCGCGAATGGCACTATTCATCGCCGCAGTGGTTGACCCATCCTGTGCATTAACTGACAAGCTAATGCCCGCCGCGCAGACAACCATGCCACACAGTTGATAAATTTTAGTAATTTTCATTGGTCAGGGCCTTTATCAACGCTTCAGTCCAGGGGTCTTGACAACACCGCCATTAGCATTAGCTGCCATGTACATGGACAATGCAATCGTGACATCGGATCCGTAGATGGGGAAGGGGAAGCGCTGCTGACGATAACAGTCATTGATGCGCCGTTGCATCGTCCAAAACTCGCCACTCGAAACTCGGTAAGCGGGCCAGAATCCCCAAGCAAGTGCTGCTCCCTTTTGCGAGGTGATATCAGGCAGATCCTGAAGACGGATACGCTTCTTGGCGTCATCGTGGCACGATGCACACGCAAAATCCATTACCCCACCACGATAATAGAAGGCATGTTTACCAAGCTCATACATTTCCTTTTCCTTGGGGTGTTTTGGTACAACATTGATCTTCATATCGCGAGAGTTTGTTACCACGTAGGCAACGACCGCCTCAATGGATTTCTTGGCGCCTTTGCCGAAGGGGGCAGCAATGATTTCTTTCGGGTCAATTCCTTGCAGAGTTTCCATACAGGTCATGAGCCGAGATTCAAGATCCTGAACCTTTCCGGTGTCTTTGAAATAACGCGGAAGTTGGGCTGCAGCGCCTTTTACTACTCCAGCACCAAGGCCAAGGTCGCATTTTTCAAGGGTAGCGTTTTTGGGTCCGGCGGGGGTTTTCCATAGTCCCTCGCCGTCGGCCTCATAAAGCTCGGCGGGGTTACCATCGGAAATCATCTCGCGGTATTTATTGATCTCATCGGTGGCGCTCTGCGCGATGGCCTGTGCTGCCGTGCCAACTAGCGCAATAGCAGCAAAGCTCGCAAGCAATTTCTTTAAGTACATGGCTTCACCAGTAATTAGGCTGTGTGCACAATTACGAAATTGTCGTTGCATCGGTACGGGTGTCACCTTGAGTGTCGACCCATTTCACCGAGATCTCGTCTCCCTTAGCCGCTCCTTTAATCTTGAAGTAGAGAAAGGGGTCTTTGGAAACGCTGGGACCAAACTGCGCAGAGAATACCTCCTTGCCTTTTATCTGAGCAGTCACCAAGGTGATGTGCATGGCGGGAATCAGCTTACCCTCAGAATCTTTACGTTGCCCAGATTCCATATCGTGTCTCATTAATATCTTTACATCAACGACACCTTTATTTTCGGTGGCGCGAATACGCATCGGGTTACCCATGATCACTCCGTTACAATTTGTTGGATTGTTTAGTGTGTGGTGCGAGACCGGATTATCTAACCGCCACAGCCGCCGTGAGTTACCTTGACTTCTTTGGTCACAAAAAGCCACTTGCCGTCGACCTTGACGAGGGCATGAACATTTGAGGTTTCTTTCACTTTTACGCGCGTGGCGACAAATGGTTCGGCGCCCGCCGGAAGGATGAAATGCGCGGCCAGAGGCTTGGGATTTTTCTCAACAATAATTGCGATTTCCTGGGCATTCAACGAAGTCGAAACACCGACCGGGACCACCGCACCGTTTTCGGCAATATCCGGGAGTTCGAGCATGACCTCTGCGGATTGGTTGGCTGAACCGCCCCCAAGCGCCTTCAACACATCGTCCATATTCTTACCGTCAAAGGCTTGACTGTTCCACTCTAGCGCCTGTGCCTGCGTAATCAATCCCGTGGAGGCCATGAGGCCGATCATTGCCATCATGCGCAATACATTACGTCGTTGGTGATTCATGGGTACCCCTTATAAAATTTGCTGTTATTCAGCCTACAAAACTGAAATGTGGAATAAAAATTCAATCTAACAACAAATACCGCAAACATTACTGGAAACTTCCAGAAGTACAACTTAATCCATTGACCTGAGACCATTGTGAGGAAGATATTCCAGCAATATCTAATGGTATCATGTCTGTAAAAGATAAATCACCCATTCCAGGGCATCGTATACCCCCTCCAATGGGAGGGGGTGAACGGTTACCTACCACCCACCTACCTGAGTGATTACACAAGCGGATGCACACCAATCCCTTTACCTCTTCTTCCCTAAGTGAGTGGTTGACCTACCAGGAACGCCTCCACCCGCGTGCCATTGATTTGGGATTAGAGCGGGTGGCTATGGTCCTGAATGGGCTGGGTTGGTCCGATCCGCCGCCGTTTCCGGTAATAACTGTGGCAGGAACCAATGGGAAGGGGTCATGCGTAGCCACTTTGGAGGCGATCTTCCAGACTGCAGGGTATCTCAGCGCCACTTATACCTCTCCTCACCTCCTGCGCTACAACGAACGGGTACGTGTAGATGGTCGTGAGGTTAGCGATGAGGAACTCTGCACCGCCTTTACCCGAATCGAGGCGGCCCGTACCGAAACCTCGCTCACCTATTTTGAGTACGGAACCCTGGCGGCCCTAGATCTGTTTCGGAAAGCACAGCCTGATGTGGTCATCCTGGAGGTAGGGCTGGGCGGACGGCTCGACGCTACCAACGTCCTAGACGCCGATGTGGCAATAGTGACTACGGTGGACCTCGACCACATGGATTGGTTAGGCCTCGACCGGGAATCTATCGGGCGTGAAAAGGCTGGAATCTTTCGATCCGCTCGGCCAGCAGTATGTGGCGACCCAAACCCACCGGCCAGTCTTGTAGAGCACGCCCATTCCCTTGGGACCCCGCTCTATATTCAAGAACGGGACTTCGGTTGGCAGGTCTCCGCTGGTGAAGAAGAAAGAAGGGAAATCGCCGAAAAGGATAGGGATGCCCGCGTCGGGAGATGGAATTGGTGGGCGTGTCCCGTAGACCAGCAACGGGCGCAACAACCTCACAC
Source organism: Gammaproteobacteria bacterium (assembly GCA_963575655.1). Classification (NCBI taxonomy): domain Bacteria; kingdom Pseudomonadati; phylum Pseudomonadota; class Gammaproteobacteria; species Gammaproteobacteria bacterium. The sequence goes on from CAUYTY010000206.1 coordinate 19,462, forward strand.
CAGCAAAATTTTCTCCCGGTACGCACTACCGCCGCCTCGCATGATGGGTCGCTATCAATATCAAAATGCAGCTACTGCCTTGATGGCCCTGGAATGTCTCTCTCACCGTTTACCGGTAGCGACGACCGCAATAAGTCGGGCCTTGGAGGGGGTGGCGATTCCGGGTCGCTTTCAGGTCTTGGCTGGACCCGTGCTGCATATCCTGGATGTCGCCCACAACCCCCAAGCGGCTACCGCTTTGGCAGCCACCCTGCGAACTATGCCTTGGGAAAGGGAAGAGAAAGGTCACGGCAGAACCATCGCGGTGGTCGCTATGCTCGCGGATAAAGATATTACTGCCACCCTGGGTGCAATGATCAACGTGGTGGATGCCTGGTATCTCGCGTCGCTGTTAGTACCACGAGGGGCGCCTGCATCACGCCTTGCTGAAGTCTTGGCAGATCTTGGCGCCACAGCGCCCATTACGATCTACGCTGATGTAACTACAGCATTGACTGCGGCTCGCACGCAAACGGTGGCTGGTGACCGGATAGTTGTTTTCGGTTCCTTCTACACGGTGTCATCGGTTCTCGGGGAGGAAATACCCCAGCAACGAGACAACCCCATCGGATGATGGCGTAATTGAGCGGTATAGGAAGACCCCAGCCAGCCGATAGGGGATCAGCTTGTCGAGATGCATCGTCAATCACCCCGGGCTAAAGCCCGGGGCTTGTGAAAGCAAGCCCGAGATTGACCAGCCTTAGTCCGAGAAATCGGACTACGTTGCAACGAAGTACAAGACTCACCTTGGGGCGCTTCCTCAACTCCAAGCTCTGAAAGCAGCAGAAGCAGACACGCGACGGGTACGCACGAAACGGTCTGCTGCAAGGTTCGCAAGAATCGAAGCTGCGTTGCAACATTGGCGAGGGGAGCCACACCGTAAGGTGTGCGTCACTAGGCCCTTACGGGCTGACAGCCGGGAAAGACCGGCAACTTTAAAGATTTTGCTATCCAATGGGGCGGAAAAAACCGTCCCCTTTCCTCCCCGCCCTCAAGGGCGGGGTTTCTCGGGGACACTGATGAACGACCTGTCTCCCCTCACCCTTCCCACTGCGAGCTGGAATCCGGTACTCGGCTGTATGCCAGTGTCGAAGGGCTGCGAACAGTGCCGAGCAGTGCGTTACGCTCGCCGCTTTGCCGCACACAATCAACGTTACGAGGGTCTCACTCGGGTCACGGTGCCCGGTCTGGCCTGGAAGGGAGGGGTACGACCCGCCCCACAAGACCTGGATAAACCGACTCGTTGGCTTGTCCCCCGCACCATTGCCGTTAATCCTCTAGGTGATCTATTTCACGAGGCAGTCCCTCTCCGGGTACTTGCCATGGTCTTCATGGTGATCGCTGCTACGCCGCAGCATACCTATTGGTTGGGGACACGCCGCCCGGAGCGTATCCCCGAATTTCTGGACTGGCTCTCCATCTGGCATCCCGCCCTCTACCGTACTTGGCCACCACCCAATCTATGGCTGGGACTCTGTATCGAAGACCAATTGACCTACGACCAAGGTCTACCATTACTCCTCGCCACACCCGCCTGGGGTAGGTTTATCTATCTGAATCCGTTGCTCGGCCCAATCAATCTACATTCCCTCCCTCAATCGTCTCCCACTAAAAAACCTGGAGAGGATGGCGCGAACTATGCGTATCAACCACATCTGAATTGTGTGCTGGCCCATGGCGAGCGCGGACCTCATGCCCACCCCATTCATCCAGCGTGGGTCAAAGACCTGCGCACCCAATGCGAACAATTAAGGGTTGCGTTTCACTTTCGCGGTTGGGGGGCCTGGGTCCCAGAGGAATTTGTTACCTACCCGCAGCATTATCCCGCATGTACGATTAGCCCCGATGGAGAGGTCAAGGCCGGTATTGTCCTACCTGGGACAGTACTGCGCCAAACTGGAATCCGTCTCCCCGCTACTCCTAAGCGCGGTCGACGGCGAGCAGTGGCAGAATAGTAATCGAAACGTAATCGTTTCGTCCTATCTAAAACGCACGACAGAAAATTTAGTGATGCCTCTCATGGCCACCTTACGTACTGGTCGCCATAACTCAGGCGGGTAGAATAAGTGACTTTGCTGATTCTGCGGAGGATGTGCTTTGCATAAGATTATAAATCTCCCGTTCCACGACGCATAATAACGTAGCTACCAGATTGGCCAATCTCTGCAAGTTCCAACTGTTTCAACACTCATCCCCGGTGATAGGGGTGTCCATTAAGTAAGGTCCAAGCACGGTAAAGCTGCTCGGCCACGACTATTCGTACCAGCGGATGAGGGAGGGTGAGACGAGATAGCGCCCAGAATCCGTGTGCCCGAGCTTTGCAAGTAGCCGCAAGCCCCTCGGGTCCGCCTATTAATAAAGCCAAGTCACGACCTTCTCGCAACCAAATGGCTAGATGATCGGCCAATTCTCTACTCGACCAGGATTGGCCTCGTTCATCGAGCGCCCAAACTGTAGCATCCCTCGGAATAGCAGCGAGCATTCGTTCCCCTTCCTGACGCTGCAATCGCTCAATATCCGCTCCTTTACCTCGCCGTCCGGTAGGAATCTCCACCAAACGCAAGACACACTCCGGCGGTAGGCGTACCGCATATTCGGCGTATCCCTCATCTACCCAGCGCGGCATACGCTCACCAACGGCAATCAAGTGGATCTTCACAAGGACTCACAAAAGAAGTCACGGCGTCGCAGATGAATCGACGCCGTGACCGATGGCTAGTACAATGGATTAGGAGGAGACCATCTCAAAAATTATTACCAATTCGAACTTGGCCGGTAGCGGGGGGGTACCAAAATGGTGTTGCGTGCGGGAACTGAATCGTCCGGCAGCGGGTTGTCCAAGGTGTAGTGCAGGCCGCGACTCTCACGCCGGGCCTGGGCACTGCGAATAATAAGGTCGGCAATCAAAACTAGATTGCGCAATTCGAGAAGATCGCTGGTAATGCGAAAGTCTCGATAGTATTGGGCAATCTCCTGGATGAGCAAATCCACCCTATGTTTGGCACGCTGTAACCGTTTATCGGTACGAACAATGCCTACATAATCCCACATGAAACGGCGGACCTCGTCCCAATTGTGTGACACCACAACCAATTCATCAGAATCAGTCGAGCGACTTTCGTCCCAGGGAGGTAATTCTCCGGGGTCGGGCGTACCATCCAATCCTGCGAGGATATCGGTAGCCGCCGCTTGTCCAAACACCAAACACTCCAACAGAGAATTACTCGCCATGCGATTGGCACCGTGAATTCCCGTGTGTGATACCTCTCCTACGGCATAAAGTCCCTCTACATCAGTACGTCCGCGCAGATCGGTCATAAGTCCGCCGTTCATATAGTGGGCAGCGGGAACCACCGGCAGCGGCGCACGGGTCATATCAAAGCCGTACTCCAAACAGTGGGCATGGATATTTGGGAAATGCTGGAGAACGAAATCGCCCCCCTTATGACTAATGTCGAGGTAAACACATTCCGCCCCTAGGCGTTTCATCTCATGGTCAATGGCGCGGGCGACGATATCACGCGGCGCGAGCTCCCCTCGTGCGTCGAAGCGCTGCATAAAAGGGGTGCCGTCGGGTAATAATAACCGCCCCCCCTCTCCGCGTACTGCTTCACTGATCAAGAATGATTTTGCGCGTGGGTGATAAAGACAGGTGGGATGAAACTGGATAAATTCCATATTGGCCACCCGACAACCCGCACGCCACCCCAAAGCGACGCCATCACCAGTAGCCACATCGGGATTACTGGTGTAGAGGTAGACCTTCCCTCCCCCTCCCGTTGCTAACACGACGAAGCGTGCAGCCACCGCCTTTACTCGACCGCTGGGTCGATCCAAAAGGTAGGCGCCGAGACAGCGTCCCGAGGAACGTCGTAACCAACCACCGGTAATCAGCTCCACTGCTACATGGTTGGCGTAGATGTCGATATTGGGATGGGCACGTACCCGCTCTACCAAGGCAGTCACGACGGCGCGACCGGTGGCGTCAGCGGCATGGACAACCCGCCGCTGGCTGTGTCCACCTTCACGGGTGAGGTGGAACCCCTCCTGACCGTCTGGAAGCAGTTCACGAGTAAAGGGCACTCCCTGTTCCACCAACCAGCGAATCGCCGCCGCTGCCCCTGTGGCAGCAAAGCGTACCGTTTGCGAGTCGCATAACCCGGCCCCAGCTACCAGGGTATCGCGGACATGGAGGTCCACGGAATCTTGGGCATCTAGGACCGCAGCAATCCCGCCCTGGGCGTAGAGGCTCGCCCCCTCATCCACTTCACGTTTGGCAACGATGGCCACCCGGACCCGATCAGCTAGGTGCAGAGCGGTGGTCAGACCGGCTAAACCACTACCAAGAATGAGAACGTCATAAGGGATGTTGTTCATCAAGATCTCCGAGAGGGCCTCTATCCACAGAAATCCCTCCGCAGCTCTCTGTTTAATCAGTGGCAAGGAGAGATAATTGTGTACTGTAAGGGGGATTATCCTGCTCAATGGCTAGGCTACGCGCTTTTTCAAGCCTTCCCATGTTGGCGAAGCAGCCACACCCATGCGGTTGGTCATCGAGCGGCAGCAAGCACCATCTCGAAATATAATGCCAGGGTTTAGCGGTTGCGAACTAATTCACAATCCACCAGTCACAGGTCACTCTACCCAGAGGGGCAGGCGGACACGGGTGCGTATCAATCAAGAAAATCCCGTTCCCCATCAGTTAGGAAGCCCAGATGCACGTAGTGAAGACTGATACGGGTGATGCAAACTTGGACCAATCGCTGGTAGAGCGCGTCCAGCGGGGGGATAAACAATCCTTTGATATCTTGGTGCGCAAGTACCAACACAAGATCGTTCACCTTATTGCCCGCTACGTCCACGATCAAGGAGAGGTAATGGATCTTGCCCAGGAAACCTTCATCAAGGCCTACCGGGCACTACCCAATTTCCGCGGTGAGAGTGCCTTTTATACCTGGCTGTACCGGATTGCAGTAAACACTGCCAAAAACTACCTGATCAACCGGGAGAGGCATCCCCGAACTGTTCACTTTACGATGGAAGATGACCCGCAAGGAGTGATGGAAAATGAGATAGTTCAAGACCTTGCCACTCCCGAAAACCTGCTTCTCCGGGACGAAATCGAGCGAACGGTGTTTGAAACCATCGCCCAACTCCCCGAGGAACTGCGTGTTGCCATCACTTTACGGGAGATGGAAGGCCTAAATTACGAAGAGATCGCACAGGCTATGGGATGTCCGCTAGGCACCGTCCGTTCACGGATTTTCCGCGCCCGTGAGGCCATTGACCAAAAGCTCAAACCCTTGCTGGAGAATTAAACATGGCTACACCGAAAAATGAGCCATCACAAGTCGAGGTAGTATCCGCACTGATGGACGGCGAGGTTGAGGCGGACGAGCTTGACCGCATCGTACGTGAAATTGCCGCCAATCCAGACCTAAAAGACTCCTGGACGCGCTACCACCTGACCCGCGACATCCTGCACCGAACCCATCCCTCGCTGAAGATCTCTGCCCTTCCTCATCGGGTCGCTGCTGCCCTGACCTCTGAACCCTACTACCTCCGCTCCCAGCGGCGTCGTTTTCGACCTATTGTTGGGTTTTCGTGGCAAAAGACCGGGGCAATCGCCGCCGCTGTGGCGATTCTTACACTGCTCGCGGTATTAACCTTCTCCTCATCGCCGCCATCTCTCACCTTCCCCCCCCAAGTAGCGACCATATCCTCGCCTACGGCGGTTTGGATCGCGGATGAGGGGACGCTCTTGCCAACCACCGAGATCTGGGGTAGCCCGGTTCATCCCAGCGCCCAGCTTAATCCCTATCTGGTCGATCATGGAGAATATCTGCCCGGTAGTGGGATAGGAAATATCATCCCCTTTGCCCACGTTAGCTACGGCGAATAGATAGCCCAAGTTGCTACCTGTCCATTATTCCCTGAGGAATGACGAGTAAGTGGCAACTTGAGTGAATTTACGTCAGACTGACCTCAAACTCTTTGTCTGACAAATTTCTGTATACACCACCTTTGGAGAATCTATGACGCGAATTATTCGTTTTGGCCTCAGTGCGGTATTCACTGCGCTTTTTCTAATGACTGGTCCCACTCAGGCGCAAGATCTTCCTGACTTTACTCAATTGGTGGAAAATTCTAGTCCCGCAGTAGTCAACATTAGTACCAGCCAAAAGGCAAAACAACGCCGCTTTCGTCTTCCTCAGGACAAAGAGATGCCGGGCGTTCCCGACGATCTCAACGACCTCTTCCGTCGCTTTTTTGGGGATCGTGACGGAGAAGGAGAAGGGGATTCTGAGGCACAATCCCTAGGATCGGGCTTCATTATTTCTTCCGATGGCTATCTCTTCACCAACCATCATGTAATCAAAGACGCGGATGAGGTTATTGTTCGCCTTAGTGATCGGCGCGAATTGACAGCCAAGGTAGTAGGAAGTGACCCACGTAGTGATATTGCCCTGATTAAAATAGAGGCCAAGGGCCTGCCAGTGGTGCATATGGGCGACCCATCCAAGCTCAAGGTCGGTGAGTGGGTATTGGCGATTGGTTCCCCCTTCGGCTTCGATCACTCTGCTACGGCAGGGATCGTCAGTGCTTTAGGGAGAAACCTACCTAGCGAGAATTACGTACCCTTTATCCAAACCGATGTCGCCATCAATCCTGGGAATTCTGGGGGGCCGCTATTTAATTTGGCGGGAGAAGTCATTGGTGTCAATTCCCAGATCTACAGTCGGACCGGCGGATTCATGGGGCTGTCTTTTGCTATTCCAATCGATGTCGCCATGGACGTAATGAATCAGATCAAAGGTAAGGGTTACGTCTCCCGAGGCTGGCTCGGGGTACTAATCCAAGACGTGACCCGAGAATTAGCCGAATCCTTTGGTATGGAGCGTCCAGAAGGGGCATTAGTCGCTAAAGTTCTCTCCAATGGTCCGGCAGGAGCGGCCGGGGTGGAGGTCGGCGATGTCATTCTGGAATTTAACGGTAAGCGTATCTTTCAATCCGCGAATCTCCCGCCCCTGGTTGGTCGTACCCCCATTGGCACCTCCGTCGAACTCAAGGTATTGCGCGGTGGTAAGCAGCGCACTTTATCGCTCAAGGTGGGAGAACTTCCCAACGAAGACGACGAAACCCAAACCAAAAATCCAGAATCCACTAAAGACAATCGTCTGGGTTTAGTGGTCATGGACCCCACGGCGGAACAACGTTCTGAATTGAATATCAAAGAAGAGGGTGGCGTATTAGTAAAAGAAATAGCTGATGGCCCCGCCCGCCACGCCGGATTGCGTCAAGGAGACATCATCCTATCGATCAATCATACGCGGGTTTCAAACGCTGCCAACTTCCGAAATATGGTTAAAGAGTTGCCGGGAGGCAAGACGGTGCCTTTATTGGTTCAACGGTCTGGAGGACCGATCTTTATGGCCATCAAGGTACCCGAGTAACTGAAATCTAACCATTCGATAATCGTTCATCCCCTCCCAACGGGAGGAGATGAACGATTACCCCTCCCACCTATTCATAAAATTGGTTGCGAATCATCCTCCTGCTCTTCTTGTTGTAGCATCCACAAATAAGCATAGAGCCCGCCCTGAGCGAGTAATTCGCGATGGTTACCACGTTCTTTGATTCGGCCATCTTCCATTACCAGGATCTGGTCGGCATCCATGACGGTAGAAAGGCGGTGGGCGATAACTAGGGTGGTGTGATTCTCGGCGACCTCGGTAAGTGCCGTTAGGATCGCCTGTTCCGAGCGCGAATCTAGGCTTGAAGTAGCTTCATCAAAGACCAAGAGTCGTGGCCCCTTGAGAATTGCCCGAGCAATGGCCACACGCTGCTTCTCGCCACCGGAAAGTTTGAGGCCACGTTCGCCCACCACGGTCTCGTAACCTTGGGGAAGGGTGAGAATGAAATCATGGAGATGGGCGAGGTCGGCGGCGCGTTCCACCTCTTTTCGGGAGGCGTCGGGACGGCCATAGACAATGTTGTAGTAAAGGGTATCGTTAAAGAGCACCGTATCCTGGGGAACAACCGCAATGGCGGCCCGTAAACTATGTTGGGTGACTTGGCGGATATCCACACCATTGATCAATACCCGACCACCAGTGACATCGTAGAAGCGGAATAGTAACCGAGCCAACGTTGATTTCCCCGCTCCACTCGGTCCTACCACCGCTACTTTGCGTCCAGCGGGAAGCTCGAAATCCACACTGTAAAGAATGGGACGGTCGGGACTATAGGCAAAATCGACGGACTCAAAGCGTAGTGTCGCGTCTCCGTCGGGTAAGGGTATTGCATTCGGGGCGTCGAGGACCTCTGGCTTTTGATCCAACAGATTCAACATCTGCTCCATGTCTGCCAGGGCATGTTTGAACTGGCTGTAGACCACACCGAGAAAGTTCAAGGGAATAAAAAGTTGGATGAGAAAGGCGTTGACTAGCACCAGGTCGCCAATGGTCATCTGTCCCGCGACTACACCCTGTGCGGCGAGCAGCATCACCCCCGTCACGCCAAAGGCAATGATGCTACTCTGCCCTGCGTTGAGCGCCCCCAACGAAGTTTGAGTCTTTACTGCCGCGTCTTCCCACTGCGCCAGAGTGTCATCGTAACGGCGCAGCTCGTGGGGCTCATTACCGAAACATTTCACCGTCTCGTAGTTGACCAAGGAATCCACCGCCTGAGAGCTGGCCTCGGATTCCAGAATATTCATGCGATGGCGAAATGGCATCCGCCAATTGGTGGTAATAAAGGTGAAGATGATATAAAGGACCACCGAGCCAAAGGTAACCAAGGCAAACCAAGGGTTGTAGCGACCGAGCAAGATGGCAGTGATCAGTACAATCTCCACCAAGGTGGGGAGAATACTAAAGGCCAGGTAGTTGAGGAGCGCGCTGACGCTATGGGTACCGCGGTCAATATCTCGGGTGAGTGCCCCGGTGCGTCGCTCCAGATGGTAGCGCAGGCTGAGCGCATGGAGGTGAGAGAGGACCTGGAGAGAAACCTTGCGCATCGCACGATGGCGCACGCGGGCGAAGAGACTATCGCGCAACTCATTGAAGATCGAGGCAGATAATCGTAGTGCACCATAAGTGGCCAACACGGCCAGAGGTACGACCAGTGGCGCCTGTCCGGTTGGGCCGAGACGGTCTACCAGCTCCTTGAGGGCCAGAGGTACGCCAACGTTGGCGATCTTGGACACGACCAAGGCAATGAGGGCGACGAGAACACGACCCCGATAATCCCAGAGAAAGGGAAGCAGGGCACGAACCGTGCCCCAATCGTTGCGAATGGCGGGAAGTGTGGTGTGGTGATCGTAACGCATCATGGGCGACCGCCTCGCAGCGATTGCACAGCGAGGATGATTGATAACTCTGGAGCTTCTTCACGTAGACCAGTCATCAGCTGCTTGCTGCGATATTGCCTGAACGCGGGGGAGAGTTCTATCACGACTTCAGGGGGCACTTTGGTAACCTTGTGTAGTTCTGTCATTGGGGTGCGCTGCTAACCGGGTAGAATATCGTACTTTTTCATAGTCGCTTCGATAGTTACTAACAAAGGTTCTTGTCATGCGCAGAGAGTTTTGGTTCGGCTTCGTCCTGATCCTATCCCTTGAGGCACCAGTGGCTGCCCAGCCTATGCAAGGCCAAGAGCTATACGATTATCTGGAGGAATATATCAAGGTTAAGAGTGATAACGAGGGCAACCCAATCAAGGCGGGTATGTTTTTGGGTTATGTGCGGGGAGTATTGGATGCCTTGGAGGGAACCGCTTTATGTCTTCCTAATAATGCCCCCATAGAGCATTTGATCCAACAGGTTGCTCAACATATCCATAAACATCCCCCCTCGCAGCGAACCGTTGCCCGCAATTTAGTATTCGATGCCTTGCGCAACCAATTTGCCTGTCAACGGTAGTTTTCTATTCACATCACACAGATATGAAGTTTTAAAACAATAGTAGATCACCACGTTTTGGCCTCATCCCACCACGCCCCTTACTGGTAAGTGAACTTCCGATACTCAAGGTACAATAGTCTTGATCAATAATACCAGTATCGAATCGTGGACTATCGAAATTGGCGATAATCCCACTGATATTTAATTGTGGTGCAGTAACATTCAGCGTACCGTTGATACCTGTTGCCGAAGCAGCCTGGATGACATTAAAACCAAAAACATTTTGAATCCAATGAATGGGGGTGTTTCCTCCCATCGCCAATGTACTACCGCTGAGGATTAACGTATTTAATGCCAGCGTAATATCTCCGCCGAAGCCGCCACGGGCATTGGCTTGAATAAAGCCATTATCCATAAGCAACATACGCGCATTCACTGCAATATCTCCACCATTGCTGTTGGTACCGCTGGCGGTAGTCTTGATTCCTGAATTTTGCAGATTAATGAATTCTCCGCCACCAATAGTGATAGAACCGCCGTTACCGGTTTTGGCGAGGGTCGAAATATACGAGGAATTCAGGGTCAACCAGTGAGAAAAGTTGATCGCAATACTTCCCGCCCCGGCACTTCCCGTCGAATTAGTCGTAATGGAGCTATTCCGTAGAGAGAGATTGGGTGTGTTCAGCGTAATCGATCCCGGAACAGCGGCAGCATCCACAACCCTTGCCTCATTCGCGATGCTGATTTCTCCGTCCACTAAACGAATCGCATCACGAGCAGTAACGACAATCTGGCCGGTTCTTCCGCTGGAATTCTTCCCCCAGGACGCAGAGGAGATCAAACCACTATTGCGAATGTCCAACGCTTTTGCGTTCACGGCCACCGTACCCGCCTTTCCGGTATTATAAGTCAGGCTGGAGATCATTCCTGCATCACTGATGAGCATATCTCCCTTTGAGGTAACTGATACCATTCCGGCGTTACCATTGCCGATGGTTTCCGAGAAGATTCCTGTCTGGTGAGTAAAGCCATGCTCGATACTTAATTTATCGTTGCCGATAACAGTTACGGTACCCGCTTTTCCAGAGCCCCAGGTTGAGCTTGAAATCATACCACCATCGACGATCGATATCCTTCCTTTGGAAGAAATCGATACTGTTCCGGCGTTACCTTTACCGAGGTTGGCCTCCGAAAAAATTCCGGTCGCCCAATTCGCGCCTTGATGACCAATAGTCAATCCACCTTGGGTTGCAACCTTCACGACCCCCGCTTTACCGGAACTCCAGGTTGAACTAGAGATCATTCCGCCATTGACAATAGACATATTACTCTGAGCACTAACCGACACCCTTCCAGCATTACCACTACTACCTGGATAGGCCTGTGAAGAGATGCCTGTTTCCCAATCAGGATAATCTTGGCTATCAATAGTAAGATGCCCCTTGCTGGTAACTGTTACGCTACCAGCCTTGCCGGCAGTCCAGGTCGAACTAGAGATCACTCCACCATTGACAATAGACATATCACCTTTCGAGGTAACTGACACCATTCCTGCGTTTCCGTTACCTAAATAAGCCTCTGAAAGAATACCGGTTTCCTCATCAGAGTTTTTATTATCAATCGACAGATTGCCTTTGCTGGTAACGGTCACAGCGCCTGCTTGGCCCGCGCCATGAGTCAAGCTGGCAATCATTCCGCCATGGACGATGGCCATATCTCCTTGCGAAACCACTGCCACCCCCCCGGCCTTTCCAGAACGGAAGGAATTAGCGGTAATTCTACTTTTATCGATGGTTAAGGAACTGTTTCCGGTGCGAAGATTAATTCCCTGACCGTCGCGCGCATCGCGTGCCCCCGTGTTATCGACGAACAAATTGCTCCTTGTGATGGTCATTTCCCCGCCACGCAAGATCAAACGTCCTGCGCCATTGCCACTACTGTCGATGATACTGGAATTGATCCGGAGAATGCCATGCGTAATTGGCACCGCGCCAGATATGGATACATCCCTATCTCTTGCCCCGACGGCTACGATCCGAACCGTTCCGGCGATTGCTTTCAATATGGAATTGTTTTTGATCGTAATGTTTGCAGCGCTCAGATCCAGCGATTGTTCCGGCTTAACGATCAATTTAGCGCCATTAATCTGGATCAGACCGTTAGTGGCAGGAGAAGTGGCTAGGAAACCGAAGGCGGCGGGGGCCGCGCTAGTTAATGTGCTAATCGTGGAGGCGTTAGCACTGTAGACCGTCCTTCCTTGGAATTTTAATTGGGCTGCCGTACTCATGTGAAACGCTGCTGGCACATCGATACGTGCGTGTTCCCCGAAGATGGTACCGTTAGGGTTGATAAAATAGAAATTGGCATGTCCTCCTGGCGTAGATCGCAACACTCCGTTAATATAAGAAGCAGAGTCGCCGGTCACACGTGAGATAACGTTATCCAACGAGTTACTGATATTTTCGGTAAAGGTAACAACCTGACCACGGTTGACATTAAATTGTGAGAAGCTGTGAAATAAATTATTACCGACCGTCACACCCAGCGTTTGGGGGATAGTGACCTGGGTCCCCTTTAGATCCAGCGATGCTCCCACGGTGCCATCAGTAGTGATACCACCAATCGCCCAAACAATGTTCGTAAAGAACCATAATTCTATACCAGTGCACACTGGAATCGTCCGTTGAAAACATGTTTTAGTTTCTCGGTTCATGATAGCTCCCTGCAATAGCAGTCAATAACTTATTTAACTGGTAACGACCTATCTGGTTCCACCTCACGTCTCTGTGTCCTGGATTCCGACACTCTCTGCCGGAATGACAACCTAACGGGTTGCAGGTAGTGCCTGGCCGGAAATCGTCCTAGTTTTGCAACGCAGAGGGCGGCAAAACATAAATTTTTAGTTTTCGGTCAGGTACTAGGTAGCAACTGGACTTCAAGTAATTCCACGCAAGAATAACCACGAGGATGCTAATGCGCAATATCCTACACCAATATAAGACGCTACCGGAAAACAAGTATTGAATGTTTACCTAGAGCCATGATAATTTCGTAAGGCTAGATTTATTGACCGATCCTCTTAGCTATCATTTTCTATTTTTCCTGGCGATAGAAATAATCGCTTACGTTTTCCGTAATTTTGCGGGAGTATCAATGAGTCCAGACATGTATCCTCTCATCCGTGCATTGCTATTTCGTCTTGATCCAGAGCTTGCCCACCGCTTTACTCTCGCCACCTTGGCGCGGGCTCATCGGTTGGGCTTGTTAGCAGCTTTTTTGCCACGAAGGGTGGAGTGTCCACGAACGGTAATGGGGCTACGTTTTCCCAATCCGGTAGGACTTGCTGCGGGTTTGGATAAAGATGGGGAGTGCCTTGAAGCCCTTGGGGCCTTGGGTTTTGGTTTTGTGGAGGTGGGTACTGTGACTCCTCGCCCCCAATCCGGCAATCCTCGACCGCGAATGTTTCGTTTAGTTGCCGCTGAGGCTCTCATCAATCGCATGGGTTTTAACAATCATGGGGTGGATGCGCTGGTGGAGCGTTTGCGTCGGGTACGTTTCAACGGTGTCCTCGGTATTAATATTGGTAAAAATCGCGACACTCCCCTGGAGTCTGCGGTAGAGGATTATCTGATCTGCCTGCGTCAGGTTTATCCCTATGCGGACTACGTGGCCGTCAATATCTCTTCCCCGAATACTCCACAATTGCGCCTCCTCCAAACTGGTGCGGCGCTCTCTCGATTGCTTTCCATTCTCAAATCCGAACAGGGACGCCTCGCAACAGAATACGAACGTACGGTGCCACTCGCCATAAAAATTGCTCCTGATCTATCGCCCGGCGAAGTGGAAAACCTTGCCCACATCCTATTGGAAGAAGGGATAGATGGAGTTATCGCGACCAATACCACCGTGGCTCGTGAGGCAGTGGCCCATTTGTGTTACGGAACGGAGGAAGGCGGATTGTCTGGGGCACCCTTGGCAACCCAATCTACTGCTGTGGTGGAAAGGCTCCATACCGTCCTTGGTAACCGTATCCCGATTATTGGTGCAGGCGGTATCCTTACACCCGAGGATGCCCTGGCAAAACAGGTAGCAGGCGCATCACTGGTACAACTCTATACCGGGCTCATCTACCGTGGTCCTGCGTTGGTGGAAAAGGTCGCCAAGGCATTGTGTGTTTAGAAATAATCAAAATGGTTTCTGCGGCTATCCACTTAACCCGCAACACATATTAGCGTATCTGACGAGGGACAGGCGTTTCCATCCGTCTCGCAGATGGCTATCTTCTTAAAAATGTAGGGGGAATGGGTTCAAAGCGACAGGGCATAGACGCAAAATGTAAGATCTGAGCGCAAGAGAAAACCCGGAGACACCTCAGACGCACCCTTAACCAACGGAGCACTGACATCATGTTGAATAGCATCTTCCGTATTATTCACTGCTTTAATTCTGGCGGTATTTTCACATGCCCAAGCCGAATTGCCCACAGATTCTGCCGAGTCGGAAATGAAACATGCCCTGGCGGCGGTCATGGCCGCCAAAATTTAAGGACCCCAAGCTATTTCTCTCGGCGATCAGGCAGTCCTTAACATTCAAGAAACCTTTGCATTTATTCCCCAGCAAGAGGCTGCTGCCTTCATGCGTGCCATGGGGAATCAGACTGACGAAAGTTTTTACGGACTTGTGATTGGCGAAAAGATAAATGATTTTGTCAGTATTCGCTTTGAGAATGCTGGCTACGTAAAGGATGACAACGCTAAAGACTGGAACGCCGACGAACTCTTGAAAAATCTCAAGGATGGTACCGAGGAACACCGTCAGCGAGGGATTCCTGAATTCGTGGTCAGTGGCTGGATTGAACCTGCCTACGACATCACCACCCACCGACTGGTATGGTCCGCTGAATTACGGGACAAGACACACCCCTTTGAGTGACGATACCGAGTATGGCGCTAACTGCAATACCTATCAACTCGGCCGCGAGGGTTATATCTCCATGAATCTGGTAACCGACCTGGCCAATGTAAACGCGCGAAACCCATCGCCCAACAACTCCTATCCGACTTGCAATTCAATGATGGTAAGCGCTACACCAACTTCAATTCTTCCTCCTACAAAGTGGCGGAGTATGGGTTGACTACTTTGGTGGGGGGGGATCGCCGCCAAAAAGCTGGGCGTGTTGAGCATGGCGGGGGGGGTCTCGCTAAGTTCGCCAAGGTTATCACCCTTGCAACCATCGGTGTCGTAGCTGGATTACGCAAGTTCTTTAGCCACAAAACGTAAAAGATTGGGTGCAGGTCTTACATTTGACATTTATATGCTTCTTTTCCGTATGTCTCATTACCTAACTCACGGTCATGTAACTCACGTCAAAATATTAACCCGCTCTGATTAAAGTCGCGGGACATAGATGCAAAATGTAAAACCTGACTCCAGAAGCTGCCTAAATGGATAGCCAATAGCCGAATAATGGACAGGTAGTAACTTGGATTAATTGGTCGTTGCCCGAATTCCCACGGGAATCTTTTTGTTTAGACCTATTGCCTGGCGGACCTCACCAAGGGTTTCCATAGCTACCCGCTGAGCGGCTGCACAACCCTCTTCAATAATGTCGTGTACCCATTCGGTGCGTTCCAGATAATCTTGTGCCCGTTCCCTGAAGGGAGCAGTTTCGGCAAGTACTGCATCGATTACCGGTCGCTTACAATCTAGACAACCAATCCCCGCACTACGACAACCCTGTTGAGCCCATGCCTTGGTATCTTCCGCAGAATAGACCTCATGAAACTGCCACACGGGACACTTACTCGGGTCACCGGGATCGGTACGACGCACTCGGGCTGGGTCGGTGGGCATAGTGCGCAATTTCTTTTCGATCGAGGCTGGTTTTTCGCGCAGAGCGATGGTATTACCGTAAGACTTCGACATCTTCTGCCCATCCAGACCGGGCATTTTGGAGGCGGGGGTAAGCAGCGCCGCCGGTTCTGGCAAAATGGGGCGTTCGTTGTCCTTTACGTAGAGATAATTGAAACGACGTGCCACCTCCCGGGTTAATTCAATGTGCGCTACCTGGTCCTCTCCCACGGGCACCCAGCCCGCTTTATAGATAAGAATGTCAGCGGATTGGAGCAACGGATAACCGAGAAAACCGTAGGTTGCAAGGTCGCGACCTCTAAGTCGTTCCTGCTGATCTTTATAACTCGGGACTCGTTCTAGCCAACTCAGAGGAGTGATCATAGACAAGAGTAAATGGAGTTCCGCATGCTCCGGTACCCGCGATTGGATGAACAATGTCGCAGCGGAGGGATCAATACCCGCTGCCAACCAATCAATGACCATATCCCAAAGATTTTCTCCAATAATACCGGGCTCTTCGTAATGGGTGGTCAGGGCGTGCCAATCGGCCACAAAAAAGAAACACTGGTATTCGCGCTGAAGGCGCAGCCAATTTTTTAATACGCCGTGATAGTGTCCCAAATGAAGCGCACCAGTGGGACGCATACCGGAAAGGACACACCGATTTTGAGGGGCAGGAGCGGTAGGCATGAGCGAGTAGTCGAAAAGGGTTTAGTAAATTTTAAACTAAGAGGATACCCATGGGGCACGATCAAACACAACCGCCCACTCCTTCTCCCGTCGAGAGGGGGTGAATGATTACGATCGAACGATTGGATCACAGTCGCAACATGGATATTACAGCGTATTGAACCAGGGCCACCAAGGGGTTCATCACCCATCCCAGAATTCCGCTGGTCAACAGCAGCAATAAAATGAGTATGCCGTATGGCTCACTCCGAACCAACCATCTAGTAAATGACGCAGGCAACAATCCTATTAAAATTCGGCCCCCATCCAGGGGAGGCAGAGGTAACAGGTTCAAAACCATTAGGGCGCTGTTAATACCAATCCCTGCAAGCCCCATAAAGACCATCGGTTCCCCAACCCAGGAAGTTTCCTCTCCCAATAGCGGATAACCAAACTTTATCAACACCCCCCACAGAAGCGCCATGAGCAGATTGGCAAGTGGTCCGGCAATCGCCACCAAGGCCATATCGCGTTTAGGCTGACGAAGATTCTCAAAGGTTACCGGAACGGGCTTGGCCCAACCGAAAATGAATAAGGGGGTCCCGGCAATACTGCTTATGATTAACAGCGTAGCGGGAACCGCAATCGTTCCCACCGGGTCGATATGTTTGATCGGGTTGAAACTGAGGCGACCGAGCATCAGCGCTGTCGGATCTCCCAGGCGATTGGCCATCCAACCATGAGCAACTTCGTGGAGAGTAACACCGAAGAGTACCGGTAGGACCCAGATAGCAAATTGCTGCACAATATTCAGATTGTCCATGGGATCAGCTTACCGATTATCCAACATTTTTCTGGCGGGCAGGACTAGCGACTGATCCGAATTGCTTGAGACAAGCCTTTGGCACTACAAGGCATCCTTACTCGCGGGGTAAAATCGGAAGGACTGCTGTCAACAATCCGCACAAGGACAGACCGCTCGTCGCAGTTGATAAGGCGGTCGGATGACTAAACCTCAGAAACAAACACCATCGAGATACTGCGGGGGAAGTTATTACGGAGATAACCAGTAACGCTCTTAATGTCTCCAGCCCCACAACTCAACAAAGAAAAGGGGACTAGGCGACACAGGAAAAACATCTATTCACCCGCGCACTAGACATCCGCCGTGGCTCTATTTTCAAATACTGCCAATGCCACGGCGGATGTCGTAATCCGCCAGATTAGTCATTACCGATCTAATCAGGGGACATGGGGCGGCATTATTCTGCCTTCACCCATATGACCGGCGGTGCCCTCCATAGCATTGACGCTTCCATGTGCAGCAGCGGCTGGCTCAGCAATGACCATTCCACGATCAGTGGCACGCTGACGTAGTCTGGTGTAGAGCTGCTCCTTGATCTGCTGTCTCTCTTGAATTGTCTGAGCTTGCCGCAAGGAACGACGGACTTCTTTTCTTTCCGCTGGGGTGATGAGTGCCCGCATACTAACTCGCCGCTCCGGCTTGGCCATTAAAGCCGAATCAGCAGCTACGGTCTGAGGCACTACCTGTGCAGAATTAGCGGCAACAACTTTCTGTGGAACGACCTGAGCCGAATTAGCAGCTACGGTCTGAGGCACCACCTGTGCAGAATTAGCGGCTACGGTTTGTTGTGGCACTACCTGTGCCGAATTAGCGGCAGCAACTTTCTGTGGAACGACCTGAGCCGAGTTAGCGGCTACGGTTTGTTGTGGCACTACCTGTGCAGAATTAGCGGCAGCAACTTTCTGTGGAACGACCTGAGCCGAATTAGCGGCTACGGTTTGTTGTGGCACTACCTGTGCCGAATTAGCGGCAGCAACTTTCTGTGGAACGACCTGAGCCGAGTTAGCGGCTACGGTTTGTTGTGGCACTACCTGAACTGAGTTGGCGACAGCAACTTTTTGCGGGACAACTTGGGCTGAATTGGCAGCTACGGTTTGAGGCGCCACTTGAGCCGAATTAGCGGCTACGGTTTGTTGTGGCACTACCTGAGCTGAATTGGCGGCAGCAACTTTTTGCGGGACAACTTGGGCTGAATTGGCAGCTACGGTTTGAGGCGCCACTTGAGCCGAATTAGCGGCTACGGTTTGTTGTGGCACTACCTGAGCTGAATTAGCGGTAGCAACTTTTTGCGGGACGACTTGGGCCGAATTGGCAGTTACCGTCTGCGGGGTTACTTGAGCTGAGGCAGCAGATGCGGCTTGCTCCGCACCCGCCGACAGCATAAAACCATTGGTTGCCACTGCAAAGGTAAGTAATACGGAATTGAGCTTCGTGTTGACCATAATTTTTCTCCACAATTATTTTGGAAATAGCAACCTAGCATGATTTTGGTGCTATCCGCAATCCACACTATGGGTAGGATGACCCGTTTTAGGCCTCAGATTGCAAGTTCGTCGCATGCAGACAAGCCCGGAGAACGGCTATGGAACAGTTATCCACACGTGATTTAGCAGAGCGAATTCGTCGGGATTCTGGTGGGCCACAAACGTGATGATTCCTTTCCCTTGTCGATAAGAGGGCGATTACCGAAAATCTCCGAGCTGATTTTCACCGGCTCTGGCGTAGGTGGCATATACACAACGATGAGTATTACTGTTTGCAAGCGGTTGCTTTACGGAAAGTATCCATCGTCCAAATCGTATCACCGTCAGGAGTTTTGGTATCTGACTTCCAGATATGCGAAATACGTAGACAATAAGTACCCGTATTCATAATCTCGGCGGATCGCTCCACTGGTTTCTCACCACCGATACGTATCAGCTCGGGGTTAGTAGTAGTGTAATTCGGCTTAAGAGGCGTCGAACAACCCGCCAATAAGACAGAAACGGCAGCAGCTCCTATAAGGGTCATGTGGAAAATTTTCATTTATAGTGTCCTCGTAAGTCGTATTCGGGTGGAAAAACATTCGCGCGAATGATGTCTGAATACCTAAAAATGGGCGCCGCAAAGATCGTGCTGATAATATTGGAATCCCAAGAGGCAGAGAAGGGTAACAGTTTAAATTGAATAAAGACTGCTCTGCGAATCCCTTAATTGCCAATTCTCCGCATATCCTCGTAGGAGTACCGGGAGTGCGACGCCCCCCCCCCAGTCCGGTTGCGTAATGCAATAGAGCAGAGGACGCGAGGGTAATTCTGAAGGCGCTGCCATTGAGGTTCAGCCAGCCCGCCGTCCTTTGACGTTTCTGTAAAAACGCCGGTCTTTCCCGGCTGTCAACCCGTAAGGGTAACTTGGCTTACGCCAGTACAAGGTCTCCTCGCCCAGAACAAGAAGGTCGGTCAGACTAAGGATTGGGTCTTATACCGTCTCGACCGTCATTCCTTTCGTCGTCAGAGCCTGGGACTGGAGAAGCATCCCAGGGTGGCTCGCTTTCGCTTCTCTTCTTGTCGGCTGCCTTTCGGAGGGCTGGTTGAATCTCAAACTTTTCAGCCAGCGGAATGGATTTCGCTAGGTTGAAAAGTTAGGCGGCGACTCAACTTCGCTGCCTTTCAGGGGAGGCAGGATGATAACCTCTCCTGTCGCAACATCCAACCTTCCGGGTTTCGGGTGCTCCAGGACGATGGCCAGGACACCTGGGCGTCATCATAGTGGAAGAAATTGCAGCATCCACATATCTGCTGGAAATATCAGGCTTGATCTTCAAACAAAATTGACAGTCACATCACACTTTTCATAATCTCCCTCAAGGTTCACCACCATGACGAGAGGAGTGTGGTATGAGGGTTGTCGCGAGCGTATTACTCTGGGTATTGATGGTTTCTGCGGTAGCGCAGGCGGCGGAGGTTGAGGTAGTGAAGATTGGGGTGGTATCCCCCCTGACCGGACCCCAGGCCCACCTGGGCAAGGACATTGAGAACGGCGCACGGCTCGCCATCGACGAGGTCAACGCCAGCCATCCCACCTTGAGCGGGCATCCGATACGCTTTGAACTCCTTGCCGAGGATGACCAAGCCGACCCTCGAACCGCCACCGTGGTAGCCCAAAAATTGGTGGACAACGGCGTCAAAGGGGTGATTGGCCACCTCAACTCTGGGGCCAGTATCCCGGCCGCACGTATCTACGCTGAGGCAGGTATTCCCCAGGTTTCACCTGGTTCTACTGCCGTAACCTACACCCGCCAGGGTTTCAAGACCACCTATCGTGTCATGGCCAATGACGCCCAACAGGGACGGACCCTCGGCGAGTACGCAGTCCGAATTGGTCGACGAGTTGCGGTGGTGGACGACCGCACGGCATATGGCCAGGGACTTGCCGACGAGGTGGCCAAGGCAGTTCCGGCTGCTGGTGGTGAGGTAGTTGCGCGGGAATTTACCACCGATAAGTCTACGGATTTTACTGCTATCCTCACCTCGCTCAAAGCCAAGCGCCCCGATGTCGTCGTCTACGGTGGCATGGACCCCCAGGCTGCCCCCATGGCGCGCCAGATGAAGATGTTAGGACTCAAAGCGGCGTTGATGGGAGGGGACGGGATGCAGTCCGCCGAATTTCTCAAGCTTGCCGGGTCTGCCGCCGAAGGAGTCATCGGTTCCTCACCAGGATTGCCCTTAGACAAGATGCCTGGCGGCACCAAATTTGCGGATCGATTCACCGCCCGCTTTGGCAAGATTCAGATCTATGCCCCCTTTTCCTACGATGCTAGCCGTGTTTTAGTAACCGCCATGCAACAGGCCAACTCCGTTGAACCGGCCCAGTATCTGCCCGTGTTGGCCCGCATCGCCTTTGACGGCGTCATTGGTCCGATTGCCTTCGACACCTACGGTGACCTCAAGGATGGCCCCGTCACCCTCTACCAAGTAAAAAGTGGGCAGTGGGCACCACTGATAACGATGGGAGGAAAGAATTGACCCGTGGATAACCTCATATTCTATCAAATCCTTCTCCAGCAGGTCTTTAATGGCCTGGTCCTAGGTAGCCTCTACGCCCTGGTAGCGCTGGGCTACACCATGGTTTACGGCATCCTTGAGTTGATCAACTTCGCCCATGGTGAAGTCGTAATGCTCGGGGCGATGGTGACCTTGACGGTCCTTGGGGTCCTTTCCGGGGCGGGTTACAGCGGGGTGTGGACGATTGGGGTAGCGCTCGTGGTGGCGGTGCCGGTATGCGTAGTTACCGGACTGGCCATCGAACGAGTGGCCTACCGCCCTCTCCGCCACGCCCCCCGGCTTGCCCCCCTCATTACCGCGATTGGTGTCTCCATCGTGCTCCAGAACCTGGCCATGATCTTTTGGGGACGCCAATATCTCTCCTTTCCACCGGTCATAGACGTTCAGATATACGAGTGGTGGGGGGTATCGGTGACTAACGTACAGCTTGTCGTTATCGCCCTGGCTACAACTATGATGGTCGGATTATTGCTGCTCGTCGGCCATACCCGCCTCGGTCGGGCAATGCGTGCCATTGCCCAAAACAGGGAGGTAGCAGGCCTGATGGGGGTGAACGTAAATACGGTGATCGCCGCTACCTTCGCCATCGGATCGGGGTTAGCGGCGGTTGCAGGGATGTTGGTGTCGGCCTATTACGGCCTCTCCCACTATGCCATGGGCTTTATGTTGGGCCTCAAGGCATTCACCGCTGCGGTACTGGGAGGAATCGGTAACATCCCTGGAGCAATGCTCGGCGGATTACTATTGGGGGTCATCGAAAGTCTTGGGGCGGGCTATATCGGCGACCTGACCGGCGGTTTTCTGGGCAGCAATTATCAAGACATCTTTGCTTTTTTTGTGCTGATTCTGGTTCTAATCTTCCGCCCTGCGGGATTACTCGGAGAACAAGTGGCAGATCGAGCGTAGCCGTTAAGCGCGATTTAGCGCGGAACACCATTAAGAGAGTGTCGCCTAACCAACGCGCACCTTAATACGCATCCGCGTTCATTGAGACGGAATTTCATAGAACAAAGTCAAGTCGCCACTGATACGTTAACGTTAGACTGCCATTCGATAGGGATTATCGGAATGATGGCTAGCTCAGTACCGTTGCCTGTTGGATTAATGCCGGAATATCCAAAATCAGAGCCATTTCTCCATCGCCTAATATGCTGGCACCGTTAATACCAGAGAGACGGCGGAATACTTCCCCCAATGGTTTGATTACGGTCTGGAATTCACCGAGGAGTTGGTCTACCACCAACCCCACCTTTCGTCCAGCAGAACAAACCACGACCACACTCTGGCGAACCTCCCTTCCCGTTTCGCCCGTGGCAAAAATTTGATTCAACCACAATAACGGCAACCTCTCGCCGCGTAGGTTGATGGAGTCTGTCCCATAGTGATCCTGGGCTTGAACGAGGTCCAGGCATTCAACCACCGTATCCAGGGGGGCGATGTAGAACGCCCCAGCGACACCCACCAAAAAACCATCAATGATGGCGAGTGTCAGCGGTAAACGTAACCGTACTACCGTTCCTACCCCCAACAAGCTTTCCGCCTCAATAGTGCCGCAGAACCCCTCGACTACGCGGCGTACCAAGTCCATACCCATGCCTCGGACCGAGAAATCGGTTCTCTGCGATACCGTACTCAGCCCTGGTTCGAAGATGAGCTGGAAGATCTCGGCTTCGGAGGGTTTAGCATCCTGGGGCATTAGGCCAACTTGCACCGCCATCGCCAAAATCCGCTCACTATCAATGCCACGACCATCATCCGCGACCTCAATGACAACACTACCGGAGTCATGGTAGGCATTGAGGTCAAGTCGTCCCTGAGGGGGTTTCCCGACAGCAACGCGCTCCTCTGGGAGTTCGATGCCATGCTCAAGGCTGTTGCGCACCAGGTGGGTCAACGGATCGACGAGGAGTTCCACCATCGATTCGTCGAGTTCAGTATCCGCACCGTTCACTTCTAATCTCATTTCCTTGTTTAAGGAACGAGCCAGGTCACGAATCAGCGGCTGGAAACAAGAAAAAGTCTCCCCGATCTGGACCATCCGCAGACGTAAGGCAACCTCTCGAATTTCCTCTGTTAAACGGGACAACGCCGCAACCGATTCCATTAGGGCGGAGTCCCCCAGGCGCTTGGCCGTCATTTTCTGGCTGGCGCCGAGGACAACCAATTCACCCACGAGATCAATCAACCGTCCGAGTTTGGTAGCGTCCACCTGCACGTGCGGTGTATCTTCTGATAAAACTCTGATTAGTGCTTCGACGGAGGCTTCAGGAACTTCAAGATCAAGAAATTCAGGAGTTTCAGAAACCTCGGCGGGCGCGATGGGTAGAATCGCGACAGGTTCCAATACAGGCACTATCGATTCACCAAGAGGTCTTCCGAGAGGAATCGTGGGGGGGATTTTAGTCACAGGAGGGGAAGGCGTGGCGCCTTCCATGTAGCAATTGATCTGGTTTTTGAGTTCCTCCCCATTCCGAGTTAGTTTGGAAGATACAGCATTTTCCCCCATAACCGTATTCACCAGCTTGCGGAGATGATCCTTGCAACGCAGCAGCAGATCCGCCAATACCGAGTCGAGAATAATCTGTTCACTCCTCATCCGATCGAGTACGTTTTCGACACGATGAGCAAAATCAACCATTGGCTCAAAACCGAATGACCCTGCCCCGCCCTTAATGGTATGAACAACGCGGAATAGGGTATTAATAATCTCCCGTTCGTAAGGCCTTCCTTCTAGGGTTAACAGTATCTGTTCCATTTTGGAAAGTGATTCAATACTTTCCTCAAAGAAAACCTGGAGAATTGGTTCTAGGATCGGATCGATCATGACCATACATTGCTCGAGATTGATTATAGGGATTAACCGAATGTTGCCTGCTTTTCCTGGAGAGAAATATTAACCCCCCCTTCTGAATCAGAGGGTTCCTTGCTGTACGCAATTGCGTCCACTATGTTTCGCACCATATAATGCCATATCCGCTGCTTCTAATAACCCTTTGGCATTGCAGGTCGTCCCTGATGTATAGCTGGCGACACCAAGGCTAATTGTCACATGACTGGCAACTTTTGACTTCTCATGAAGAATGTTTAGCTCAGCAATTGCGCGACGTAATTTCTCGGCAACTAATTTACTACCCTCTGGCCCACAATCGGGAAGGATAATCGTAAATTCCTCACCACCATAGCGAACCACGACATCACCGGAGCGATTTAGTTGTGATTTCAGTGTGCTTGCGATGGTCGTAAGGACACGATCACCGGCCGGATGCCCATAATTGTCGTTATAGGCCTTGAAGCAATCCACATCCATCATGATTAAAGATATTGGCTTATGCTGTCGTTGTGCGCGTTCAAATTCAGATTGGTAACGCTTATCAAAGAATCGACGATTGAATACGCCGGTGAGTCCATCAGTAATTGCTTCAAGCGAGGAGCGTTCAGAGCTTGATTTCAGCATAGATTCGCGTTTCACGGACACACTTGCATCCGTAATTTGAATCAGACAAAAATTACGTCCCTCAAGCGCAATCGGCGTAATCATAATCGATTGCTGAATGCGTTCGCCGCGCCGGCGTGCCGCATCAGAATGGTAGAGGGGAAGCGGGGAGTGATGTAACGCATTAGAGAGAATAGCCGGCAAGCGGCGCGACAGTACATTCTTTATGGATCTTTTTAGTGAGAGCGACATACCATCCAGGAATAGGTCTTCGATCGGACGATGCCATGCCTCCTCGCTGATGATGCCGCTGTATTTCTCAACCCAGGTATTCCATAACATCACCTGTTCATCGCCATCCAGCAGAATTAGCCCAACGTTGATGGCATCCCAAATTTTCCGCTCAATTCCCTGTAAAGTTATCTCCTCAGGGGATGGGGAGAGGTTCATAATTATCGACCCACAGGAATGCCCAAGAGAAAACTATCAATGTGAGACACCAATTCTGTTAGCGATGAAGAGCTAAACAAAAATACCAGGTAGCCATTGGAATGACGAGCCTTAATGTTTAGATCAATATGCAACGCCAACATCACGGGGTGATTATCTTCGTTCACAATTTGTTGAATAATAACCTCTGAGGTATCCACGAAGTAAACTGGCAAGGAACTTGCCAAGGTAAGGCCAAGCATATCAGCCATCACAGAAAGACAGGCATTCAAAATAATGTTACCCAATTCGCACATTGCCTCCTGTTCAAATTCGGCAAGTTCTTCTACGTCTAATTGCGACCCCATCATGTCGCGCACAATTTCCAGCGCACGCTCTTCAGTAAATAGCAGCATGGCGGTGGAGTCGAAGGGTCCATTAAAATGCTGTTTGACCGCGCCCAATCGCGGGCTGTCCAGAGAAAGCGATTTCGCAGTAATTTCAGAGGATTGATAAAATTGAATGCGCGGTACGGATAATTCAATCTCCTCCGAGACGATCTCGCTCAAGCTGGATGCTGCACGTCCCGCACCAACATTGAAGACCTCGGTAAGGGCATCCAGATGTAGCTCCAATAACTCGTTCATGTGGCGCTCGCAAAAAAATCAAGGATCTGTCCTACGCTTTTTTCGGTAACTGGTTTGGAAATAAATCGTGCCCCCAACGCGGTAGCGCGATTCTGATTCGCCTCTTGAACATTAGCGGTCAAAATAGCAATACGGACGCTCGGATGTTTTCCTAGAATAAGGGCCGCGGCATCGATTCCATTTAATCCGGGCATATTAATATCCATAGTACAGTAATCAGGCACCTCGCGACCTACGACCACCAGGGCATCGTCACCACTGGCAGACTCAAGAATAACCCACTGTGGATGTTTGTCGAGTATAAATGCCCGGATCATCATCCGAGATACTCGACTATCATCCACAATTAGCAATTTTTTAACGGTTTCGCTGTTTGACATAAATCCTCATCTAAATCGGAAGGGGATGGTGGGTAACCGACACAACCGTTCTCTCCCAGCAACGGGAGGGGGAGTGAGCGGTTACGGAACGATTGCCTGACATCATTGAATATGAGAAATGAATTTATCAATCCGGGCGGTTAGCTCATTTAGCGAAGAATAATTCAGTAAAAATATCAGATAACCTTGCGAGCGATGTTTCTCAATTTCCAGATAAATATGCAACAATAACACAAACGGTTGACTTTCTTCGCAAACGATTTTGTAGATAATTTCATCCGATGAATCTACCGAATAGGTGGGTAACGAGCTACTCAAGACAACATTGAACATGTCCGCCATTACCGAAAGACAGGCATTGAGCACGATGTTACCTAATTCGCACATCGCCTCCTGTTCAAATTCAGCAATATCCTCGATGCTTATCTCTGATTTCATCATATCGCGGACCATTTCCAACGCACGCTCCTCAGAGAACAATAGCATGGCCGTAGCATCAAACAATCCATTAAAATGCTGCCTAACGATCCCCATGTGTTGATGGGTAATCAAGAGGGAGTTGGTGTTGATTTCAGATGAGGGACAGAGCCGAATAATCGGTACGGATAATTTAATTTCATCGCCGACGATCTCGCTTAAGCTTGAGGCGGCGCGTCCAACACCAATATTAAATACCTCGGTCAACGCATCCATTTGCAGTTCAGTCAGGGAATTCCAATCCTCCATCTCTGTCTTGGGGGGGATAAGCCGGATATGTATTTCATCACGCATTGACTGAAATGCGTCGATGATTTCCTGTTTGGTCGCTGTGGTTCTAAGATCTATCTCCACACCCAAATAGCAGGCTTCCGGATTGAAGGCCTTCGGTTCCGGTAAAGTATCCCAGGTGGCGGTAGTACCTACCATCTCGCCGAGGGTCGCGAGACAGCGCAGACACTCTAGAGGGTCCATGCCGTGACGTAATACGTTGAATCCAAAACGTACCGAGAGGTGCCAGGTATCTGTTGTGGACACTTGAGCTTCTTTTCGTTGAGGGTTGTCAGCAATTCTACAGATAGAATCTGCTGTAGATTCAGTTTTCGCCACAATAGCCCCAACGTGTAGCCTGCTGCATTCATGCCCCCTCCCAAATGGGGGGAGGTGAGGAGCGATCAGAAATTACCAATTTGCCCAAGTTGCCACCTAGCAAACGGTTAAATTGTCATTCCGGCAGTGATTTCCGAAATCCAGAACACAGGGACGTAAATCATCAACCAAGCCATCCATGGCATCAGAATTCCGGCATTTCCTGCTGGAATGACGAATAGTCGGCAACTTGGGTTAATTAGCCAACCCACGCACGCGCATTGCGGAAGAGTCGTAACCAAGGACCATATTCATTCCAGTCATCGGGGTGCCAGGAATATTGTTTGGTTAGGAACATGCGCTCCGGGTGAGGCATCATAATGGTGAAACGACCATCTGTTGTAGTAAAACCGGTACCCCCGGCGGAAGAGCCATTAGGGTTGTAGGGATAGCGTTCGGTGGGTCGACCGTGGCCATCTACATAGGCCAAGGTGACAATTCCGGCCTCTTGGGCACGAAGAAGACCACTGGGATCCGCAAAAGCCGTACGTCCTTCACCGTGAGCTACGGAAATAGGCAAACGGGCACCGGCCATATCCTTCAGAAATAACGAAGGCGAATCATAAATCTCGACTAATGATAAACGCGCTTCGAATTGTTCCGAGGTATTGCGCACGAAATCGGGCCACAGTTCAGCCCCCGGAATCAGTGTTCGAAGTTTTGCCATCATCTGGCAACCGTTGCACACCCCCAGGGCAAAGCTATCGGAACGGGCAAAGAAAGCAGCAAATTCGTCGCGGGCTCGCGGATTGAAGAGAATGGATTTGGCCCACCCCCCTCCTGCCCCCAGAACATCCCCGTAGGAAAACCCACCGCAAGCTGCCAACCCATGGAAATTAGTCAACGTGACCCGGCCGGAAATGATATCGCTGGTGTGAACATCAATGGCCTCGAAACCGGCGCGGTCGAAGGCCGCCGCCATCTCGATCTGACCATTGATCCCCTGATCACGAAGAACGGCGATACGTGGTCGCGCCCCGCGTGCAATGTTCGGAGGGGTGATATCTTCATCGGGGTCGAAGGGAAGTATCACAGTTAGGCCAGGGTCAGAAATATCTTTTAGGTTGTCGTATTCCTCATTGGCGCAGGTAGGATTGTCACGAAGGGCCTGGATCCGCCAACTGGTTTCAGCCCAGGCGCGCTCTAGGGCGATGCGCGGCTCGTCCAGGAAGGCGCGCCCATCGAAACGGGCCACCAGATGGTCATCGTCACTCAGTGTGCCCAGGACGTAGGTATGGTGGCCCAGGCCGACCACCCGGAAGGCCGCCAGGACCTCCTCGGTATCGTCGTGGCGGACCTGGAGTACGGCGCCCAGTTCCTCGACGAAAAGGGCGGTCAGCGGGTCATCACCGAGGTCATCCAGGTCCACCACCAATCCGGTATGACCGGCAAAGGCCATCTCGCAGAGGGTGACGAATAGACCACCGTCAGAGCGGTCGTGATAGGCGAGTAGTCGGCCCTCGGCGTTGAGAATCTGGATGGTGGCAAAGAATTCCTTGAGAACCTGCGGGTCATCGAGGTCGGGGGCGTGGCTACCGACCTGTTGATAGACCTGAGCCAGAGCCGATCCCCCTAACCGTGCCCGTCCCTTGCCAAGATCCACCAGGATGAGGTCGGTATCACCACAATCGGTACGCAGTTGTGGGGTTAGGGAGCGGTGTACATCAGCGACGCGGGCAAACGCGCTGATAATGACCGATAGCGGTGCCGCCATCACCTGGTCCTCCCCTCCCTCGCGCCACATCGTCTTCATCGAGAGGGAATCCTTGCCCACCGGGATGGTAAGACCCAACGCCGGGCATAGTTCCATCCCCAGCGCGTGAACTGTGTCATAGAGATTAGCGTCTTCGCCGGGATAACCCACCGCAGCCATCCAATTGGCGGAAAGCTTGATGTCGGAAAGGGAACCGATGAACGCCGCTGCAAGGTTGGTAATGGCCTCGCCGACCGCCAAACGCCCAGATGCGGGGGCATCGATGAGGGCTACCGGAGTGCGTTCACCAATGGCCATGGCCTCGCCGGTATGACCATAGAAATCAGTGGCCGTGACCGCGCAGTCAGCCACCGGTACCTGCCACGGGCCCACCATGGGGTCGCGCACCGACAGCCCGCCGACGGTACGATCACCAATGGTGATCAAGAATTTTTTGCTGGCTACTGCGGGTAGACGCAAAACTCGGTAGGCAGCCTCGCGTAGCGAGATGCCGGAAAAATCCAACCACGGTTTGGGAAAGGGATGGCGGTGGACATGACGCAGCATTTTGGGAGGCTTGCCGAATAGCAGCGCCAAGGGCATATCTACCGGGGTTTCATCGAGGAGAGCATCACCGAGGAGCAGGTCACGCTCGGCGGTAACCTCGCCAATCACCGCCACCGGGCAGCGTTCCCGCTCGCACAGGGCCTGGAATGACTCTAACGCTTCAGGGCGTACCGCCAGAACGTAGCGTTCCTGGGCCTCGTTGCACCAGATCTGCAAGGGCGACATCCCGGGATCGGCACTGGGAATAGCGCGCAGCTCAAAGCGTCCACCGCGTCCCGCACCAGCCACCAGCTCCGGGCAGGCGTTGGACAATCCACCGGCCCCCACGTCGTGGATGGACAAAATCGGATTATCGGAACCCGCCGCCCAACAACGATCGATGACTTCCTGGGCACGACGTTGCATCTCCGGATTACCGCGTTGAACCGAGGCGAAGTCGAGCCACTCGTTACCCGCCCCGCTCGCCTGACTGGAAGCGGCCCCCCCACCCAATCCGATGAGCATGGCAGGACCCCCGATGAGTAACAGCGGCGTCCCCGGTGAGAGGTTATGCTTTTCTACATGTTCGGCACGGATGTTACCGATGCCTCCAGCAAGCATGATGGGTTTGTGGTAGCCACGTAGCTCCAGACCGTCGGGACCGGGCACATAGGCCTCGTAGGTACGAAAATAACCACACAGGTTGGGACGACCAAACTCGTTGTTGAACGCGGCTGCCCCGAGGGGACCATCGATCATGAGGGTGAGTGCCGAGGCAATGCGTCGGGGACGACCGTAGTCAGTCTCCCAGGGCTGAATGGCACCAGGCAGGCGTAGGTTAGAGACCGAAAAACCGGTCAATCCAGCCTTGGGCTTGGCACCAGAGCCAGTGGCACCTTCATCACGGATCTCACCCCCCGCACCGGTAGCCGCACCGGGGAAGGGGGCGATGGCGGTGGGATGGTTGTGGGTCTCCACCTTCATCAAGATGTGGATATCTTCCGCATGGTCGCCGTAATGACCCGCGTTAGGGTCCGCAAAAAAACGTCGCCCCGGCCAGCCAACCATCACCGCAGCGTTATCACGATAGGCAGAGAGGACATGCTCGGGAGATTGCCGATGGGTGTTACGAATCATCGTAAAAAGCGAATGTTCCGCAGATTGTCCATCCACCACCCAGTCAGCATTGAAGACCTTGTGACGACAGTGCTCAGAATTAGCCTGAGCGAACATCATCAGCTCCACGTCCGTGGGATTACGCCCAAGAGCCGCAAAACTCTCTAGCAGATAATCGATCTCATCGGCCGACAGGGCCAACCCCAGGTCGCTGTTTGCCTGAACCAGCGCAACACGCCCCCCCCCCCAGTATGTCTACCAGCGAAAGTGGTACGGGACTGGCCTTGAGGAACAGACCATCGGCCTCCTCCGGGCTATAAAGCACAGTCTCAGTCATGGGGTCATGAAGGTGCGCGGCAGCGAAGGAAAATGCCGCCTCCGAGAGTAGGACAGTGCTGGCGCCTAGGCCTAGATCCAGTCCGGTGTCACTCACGTCCAAGGAATAGGCGATACCTCGTTCCAAGCGACGTACCGAAACCAAACCACAGTGGTGAGCGATCTCCGTGGCCCGGCTCGACCAGGGTGAGAGAGTCCCGAGTCGTGGCACCACCCACAGGATATCCCCCGGCGGAGACTCGCGGGGAGAAGGCGGGCCATAGTCCAATAACTGGTCCAACACCGCGCGCTCGGCGTCGGTTAGGCGTTGCCCTAGGTCCACGAAGTGGACAAATTCCGCGCTTAATCCCCGAAGCCCAGGAATACCGGAGGCCAAGAGGGTGTGCAGCTTATCCAGACGGAAGGTAGAAAGGGCTAGTGCCCCGCGCAGTCGCAACACACTCGACATGGTATTACCCTGAATATGCAATGGATTACAGATCGCAAACGCGCGAAAGTTCCCTGTTCAGGAACCGGGAAATCCCTATGATACCGGAAAGGCGCGGGGTCTGCCCCACTATCATGCCTTACACCGATGATCGAACCTGAGGAAAAAGGGAACTCAATTATTTTATATTGATTTTTCGGGTACATTATCGAAAAAGTCATGTAAGTCACTGCCCATACAGGTGTTGTAGTGGTTATCCCCGGGATCTGTGGATAACTCTGTGGATGAGGTGGGAGCAAGGCCCGCAAACCCGCATCACATCTGCCTCGTGGCATCTCTGACCACATCCCAACCAACCGGATTAGGTGTTAATAAACAGCATGTTATACAATCCTGGCGCAGATTACAAAGTGATGGTTGCGACCAAACCTGACCATTATACCCGGTTGTGCATAACTTTTAGGTAGAATTGACATGCGCTTCGCGATAGGACGGGGTAGGGTGACGACCATGGAGAATAATCTCTCTAAGACTGAGAGATATATCGTAACCTCCTGGTCGTAGAGGCGTTGTGGTAGTTATCCCCAGAACCTGTGGATAACTCTGTGGGTGAGTTGGGAGCAAGCCTCCCAAAACCGCACCGCACCTACCTCCCCGTGTCACCGATCACACCGTAGTCAATAGAATTAGTTATTTGAAAACAATACATTGAACAACTCCCTTATCTTTGCGGAGAGTGTTAACAGCAAAACCCGAGGGTTGCACTTGGTTGTGCATAACTTTCCCGGTAGGTTCAACATTGGCATAGAAGCCAAACGGGATGGCATGTACAAAGGTAATTCGTCCGAGGGTATTGCCTTGCCTGGTGCGCAATCTGCTGACCGTGCAAGGATTGTCGTGGTTATCCCCGAAACCTGTTGATAACTCTGTGGATGACATGGGGGGAAGGTTCGTAAAGCCGTGTTACGCCTGACCGATCGCACAGCTGCCTACTTGTTGACCAGTAAGATATAATCTTTAATATACAATAATTTATACATATTGATGGAATTCATAAATAACCGTTGAGATCGAATCTAGCAATCATCTTTGGTTGTGCATAACTTTTTTGTCAAGCTTGACATTCATCTTTGCTCCGCCAGTTGCTGTGTTGATCACATTGAATTGTCTGGGAGATCGGATATTACCCCCTTTCCATCATGTACAAAGTGTGTGAGTAGGAGCTAACAACAGAAAAAGACCGCCAGCGTTGCTGGTTTTTTAGGAAGGCTGGTCAGTTAAACTGCTCCCGGAAGCTTGTGCAGCTTCGTCTAGGCATTTTCTCTTCATTGGTAGGTGTTTTGGTTTGCAAAGGAGTCAATCACCCCGGGCTAAAGCCTGGGGCTTGTGAAAGCAAGCCCGAGATTGACCAGCCTTAGTCCGAGAAATCGGACTACGTTGCAACGAAGTACAAGACTCACCTTGGGGCGCTTCCTCAACTCCAAGCTCTGAAAGCAGCAGAAGCAGACACGCGACGGGTACGCACGAAACGGTCTGCTGCAAGGTTCGCAAGAATCGAAGCTGCGTTGCAACATTGGCGAGGGGAGCCACACCGTAAGGTGTGCGTCACTAGGCCCTTACGGGCTGACAGCCGGGAAAGACCGGCAACTTTAAAGATTTTGCTATCCAATGGGGCGGAAAAAACCGTCACCTTTCCTCCTCGCCCTGAAGGGCGAGGTTTCTCGGGGACACTGGTGAATTATCAGCCCATGATTCCTTGCGTTAGTCTTGATATACATGGCTGAAACGACAACTGAAGCATCTTTGATGAGTTGTCTGCCCCTAACCATCATTCCTGTGCCCTATGTCCGAATCGTCTGGCTCTTTAGTTTCTTCTACGTCCCCTGAAGTCACTCCTCTTGCTGATTCCACTACGCATCCCAAAACGGCGTCGCTATTACTTGCCACACTGGGGGTCGTGTACGGCGATATTGGGACCAGCCCGCTCTATACCATTCGAGAATGTTTTCGTACCGGTGGCGCGACGGTGATCACCGCCGATATCTTGGGAATGTTGTCCTTACTCTTCTGGAGCTTAATCGTCGTAGTTACCATCAAGTATGTGTTCTTCGTAATGCGTGCGGATAATCGTGGCGAGGGAGGAATTTTGGCCCTTACTGCACTGGTGCTGCGTGCTGGAGAGATTACAAATCGAGAGCGAACAGTGTTTATTACCATTGGCCTCATCGGAGCGGCGCTATTCTACGGAGATGGCATGATTACGCCAGCTATTTCGGTACTCTCTGCCGTGGAAGGAATGGAGATCGCGACCCCGATTCTCACTCCCTACGTAGTACCCGTCGCCATTGCCGTGCTGATGGGTCTATTTCTGATCCAAAGCGGTGGCACCGCACGAGTGGGAGCGCTATTTGGGCCGGTAATGTTGATTTGGTTTATAACTATCGCGTTATTGGGTATCGTCAGTATCATCCAGTCCCCAAAGATTATTACTGCATTGGACCCGCGTCATGGATTGCTCTATTTCTCTCGACACGGGGTTAGGGGAGGATTCATCCTGGGGGCAGTGGTACTGGCATTGACAGGCGCCGAGGCCCTTTATGCAGATATGGGGCACTTTAGCCGTCAAACAATTCGAATGGCTTGGTTGTTTTTTGTCTTGCCCGCGTTAGTACTCAACTACTTTGGTCAAGGTGCGCTACTGCTACGTGACCCGTCTGCGGTGGAAAATCCCTTCTATCGTTTGGTCCCTACCTGGGGCCTCTATCCCCTGGTAGTGCTTTCCGTTATCGCCACCATCATTGCCTCTCAGGCGGTTATCTCGGGGGCCTATTCATTAACCAAAGAGGCGTTGCAGCTCGGTTTCTTGCCACGGATGCGGATCTGCCATACCTCGTCCGCCGCACGTGGCCAGATCTACCTACCCATGATCAATTGGTCCCTGGCGATTGCCGTTGTATTGTTGGTTGTAGGTTTTGGTTCTTCCGATGCATTAGCGGCGGCCTACGGTATTGCTGTGACCGGGACCATGATCTCCACCACATTACTGATGGCGGTGGTGGCACGCCGCTTATGGCACTGGCCGTTGATCGTGGTGTTGATTTGGATTGGTGCGGCATTATTGGTGGACTTCGCTTTTTTCGGGGTCAATCTGCTCAAAGTAAACGATGGGGGGTGGTTTCCTTTAGCGATAGGGGCAGGTGTCTACCTGTTGATGCTGACCTGGAAACAAGGACGTGAAATGCTGTCGGAACGACTTGCTGATCACAGAATCCCAGTGGATAGTTTTCTGGAGTCTATAGCGCTGGATCCTCCCATTCGCGTACCGGGGACGGCGGTATTCATGACTGCAAGTTCCGAGGGAATACCGCACGCGCTGCTTCACAATCTCCACCACAACCATGTTCTCCACGAACAGGTGGTGTTGCTGACCGTACTGGTGGAAGAAGTTCCGATTGTCGATAGCGATGAGCGCGTGGAAATTCAGCATATCTGCCTAGGATTCGAGCGGCTTACTATCCGTTATGGCTTTTCCGAGACCCCAGACGTACCCAAGGCCCTAACGCTGTGTGAGAGTTATGGTCTGGCATTCGACCCGATGACCACGAGCTTTTTCCTTAGTCGTGAGACGCTTATCCCAAGTTTGGGGCCGGGGATGATGTTGTGGCGGGAGCATATCTTCGCCGCTATGGCCCGCAACTCCGGTAGCGCCACTGACTTTCTCCGTCTACCAATCAATCGGGTCGTGGAATTGGGTACCCAGGTGGAACTATGATGTTCAAATACCGGAAATTATTCGATATATGACCGAATAGCTGGAATTGCCACAACGATTACAGCGGATTAGAGTGACAGGGCTATCCACTTAATCCATGACACATGCTGCTGTATCCGACGAGGGGCTGGCGCTTCCGTCCGTATCGCAGATGGCTATCTGTTGAAAATGTTGGGAGATATCTCTTCCCCTGTTAGTTACTGATTTATAAGCTTTCGCAGCTTAAGTGGGTAGCCTTGCCGGCATAGTACCGCCCACATCACCACCAACGATTCTCTCGATGAGGCTATGGGACAACCACCAAGGCGACACGGATATGTGGTCGTGCTACCCTGGTGGCTCGGGTGTGTAACCGGATTCATGGCATTTGGGACACATTACGGTAGGAAATTGTTATAAGGAGGGCTCCTTTTATGAGTTACTCGCCATCTTTGTCGCGCATGATCGCTTGGGAGCTACGCCTGTGTGTGGCTGTCAACCGAGTAAGCTACCGTCCGGCAGGGCACTGGTTGTTTGCCACAATAAGTCGACTCGGGGATGGGGTATTCTGGTACACCCTAATTCTCGTCCTTCCTCTCCTCTATGGTGCTGGTGAACTGCGCTCGATGGTGCATCTGCTCACCGTGGGGCTGTTTAGTGTGGCCCTTTACAAGGGACTCAAGACGGGGATCACTCGCCTCCGCCCTTATCAGGTAGAAGAGCGCATTCGGCGCGGTAGCGCCCCTCTCGACCAGTACAGTTTTCCCTCCGGACATACCCTACATGCCGTCGCCTTCAGTATCGTAGCGGTGGGTTACCATCCAATGCTGGTCTGGTTGGTTGGTCCTTTCACAGGATTGGTTGCCCTCTCTCGGGTTGTTTTAGGACTTCACTATCCCTCCGATGTCTTGGCGGGGGCGGTTATCGGCGCATCGGTGGCTACGGTTACGCTTCCGTTGGTCGGTGGGTTTGTTTAGGAGCAGTCAATGGGCCGAGCTTTGGCCAGAACCTATCGCAAAAACAACACCAGTCAATCCCCAACTTGCGCATACGTAATTGAGTTATAAAGTTTAACTACGTAAACCTTCGTTTACAGATATTCCTCCTGAGCATTTATACCAAAGGCGTTATCCTTGCGTAAGATGTCTTTGGACATTGTGGAAATGCTTTTAGTCGGTGCATCACCGATCGCCACATTGACATATGATCGATCCTTCCCTTGACTCTGCGGAAAGCCTACGCCTACGTGTGGTCCGATTATTAGATCTGACTACGCGATCACTGGCCGCGCGGGTGTTACATATTATTAATGTAATAATTATCAGCGGGGGAGTGGTCGGTATTGTCCTGGTATCCGATCCCGATTATCGACTGTTTGCACCACTGCTGGTTGATATTTTGTTAACGGTATTTCTGCTGGAATATCTGTGTCGTCTGTGGGTCGCCCCCGAACTGGTGACCGTAGAACATCGTCGCGGGGCACGCTGGCGTTGGATAATCTCGGCTTCAGGGTTGGTCGATGGATTAGCGGTTATTGCTATTGCGATCGAGTGGCTGGCCGGATTGGCGCCGATCCATGCCGATATGTTTGGTGTACTTTGGGTCTTCAAATTGGCACGCTATTCCCAAGGGCTGTCCGTACTGGGGCGGGTGATTCAATTGGAGGCCGAACCACTCATTAGCGTATTGTTCACCTTTACGGTTGTGCTGCTATTTGCGGCAGTACTGATCTACCTGATTGAAGGTGAAGGTCAAGCCGATAGCTTCGGCAGCGTACCCAAGGCATTGTGGTGGACCATCGTAACGCTGACCACCACTGGTTATGGTGACGCTATACCCATTACGATAGTAGGACGGATCCTCGCCGGTATCGTGATGATGTGTGGAATTATTTTATTTGCACTATGGGCGGCGATCCTCGCCACCGGTTTTTCCCAAGAGATGCGACGGCGCGCATTCCTCAAGACCTGGGATCTGGTAGCCCAGGTACCTCTATTCGATAGGGTAGGTGCTGCAGTTATCTCCGAAGTCGCACAACGATTGCGTCCACGCGAGGTCGCGACCGGTACGGTCATTCTGCGCAAGGGGGAGATTGGTGATTGCATGTATTTCATCGTGAGTGGTGAAATCATGATCGATATTGGGGATCAAGTGGTCCTGCTGCATGATGGGGCCTTTTTTGGTGAATTGGCGCTAATCACAGGCGCACGCCGCAACGCTACTGCGAGCGCGACCCACCCCACTCAACTGTTGCTATTCGACATTGCCGATTTCCGAGATTTGGCTGCCCGCCACCCTGATCTAACCGCCGCTATCCACGAAGAAGCCGAACGTCGACTCAAAGGGTAATCATTCACTTCCGCGTTGACCACCATTAGATGCACCCGTGCAGGAGGGTCTCTGGCGCGCTAGGATGATCCGCTTCCGACGTTATATGCCTATCCAGCGCGGGTACTCGGCGTACTGTGGCAACGATTGCGGTAATCGTTGCATTTAAGGTGTGGTGTGTCAGCCCTGACCGTAGCTTTACAACCAATCCAACGCCTCTTGCAGACGCTGCACCGCTATTACTTCCATACCTTCTGGACCTTTCTTGGGGGCATTGGCTCGGGGGATGACGGCACGCGTAAAACCATGCTTGGCGGCCTCGCGAAGGCGTTCCTGCCCTCCGGGGACGGGGCGAATCTCACCGGAAAGACCGACCTCGCCGAACAATATCAAGTGATGGGAGAGGGGGCGATTACGTAGGCTGGAAACAATTGCGGCTAGTACCGGTAGATCAGCGGCCGTCTCTCCGATGCGTACCCCACCCACCATATTGACGAACACATCTTGGTCATAGGTAATCACCCCGCAGTGGCGATGTAATACGGCTAACAACATGGCCAATCGGCTGGGGTCCAGGCCCAGACAGACCCGTCGCGGCGTGGGTGAATGCGTTTCGTCTACCAGGGCTTGGACCTCCACCAATAAGGGGCGGGTTCCTTCACGGGTCACCATTACCACACTGCCTGGCGCCTCTTCTTCACCTCGTGACAGAAAGATGGCCGATGGATTGCTCACCCCACGCAGCCCGCGTTCGGTCATGGCAAAAACGCCTAGTTCATTGACTGCCCCGAAACGGTTCTTGATGGCACGCACCACCCGAAAGGTACTGCCTGTATCCCCTTCAAAGTAAAGGACGGTATCGACCATATGCTCCAAGACCCTCGGCCCCGCCAGCATCCCCTCTTTGGTCACATGGCCCACCAGAAACAGTGCTGTACCTGTACCCTTGGCATAGCGCACCAGTTGAGCGGCACTCTCGCGCACCTGTGCCACCGAGCCGGGCGCTGAGTGCAACAATTCGGTGTAGACCGTCTGGATAGAATCGATCACCATCACTCGTGGTTGAGTGGCCCGTGCAGCGGCCAACACCCCTTCGATCCGCGTCTCTGCCAGCACGGGTAGTTCCACCCCTCCTAGCCCCAAGCGCCGCGCCCGTAAGGAAACCTGTTGCAGCGATTCCTCCCCAGTTACATAAAGCACCAACAAGCGGGCATGAAGATCCGCCAATGCTTGGAGCAGGAGCGTAGATTTACCGATTCCAGGGTCTCCACCGATGAGGACCACGGACCCTTCTACCAACCCCCCGCCCAACACGCGATCCAGCTCATCCAACCCGGTAGGACTGCGCATCTCCTCGCTTACCTGCACTCGGGCCAGCGACTGGATGCTCCCAGTATCTACCCCAGCGATGGCGAAACGGGATGATTTGGACGGAGGATTGGGGAGTTCTACAGTTTCCTCCAGGGTGTTCCATCCCTCGCAGTCGGAACACTGACCAGACCATTTGGGGAACTTTGCCCCACACTCTCGACAGGTATAAACGGTTTTAGTACGGGTCATACTGGCCATTCGCCTTTTTAAAACGACAGAGTTTAGTCTATCTTTCCATTAGGGGTATAATTATTGTGCGGAATTATGGGTAAACAAGTTTTTTACACCCTCTCACACTTGTTATCATTAGCGGCTTTTTAGCTGGCATCACGCAAACATCCTGCGTCGCATCCCCGGGCATGGTGGTAGAGTGCGAGGATCCTATCGATACCCAGAATCATCGAGGGGTGGCCGTTATCTCCCCCCACGCACTGGGGTACCACCACTGCTACGGTGTACCTTTACTCCTCATCTTTCCTGCAGACAATGGCCTGACAAAATGGAAGGAAGTGATTCCTGAGCCGACAACAAAGAATGATCGGTTACAGTCTGAACGGATAACCCAAAGATAAGACGGACAAGAATACAGAAAAATAAAAGTAGAATAAAACAAAATTATGGAAATGATTTCGAGTAACCTTTGCGTTTACCTTTCTCTATGACTGATCTCCATATCACAGAACATTATCTTTATCCGGGCCAGCGTTGGTTCGGGCGGGGAAAGATGCAATTGCGAACGCTGCTCGGCTCTTGTGTGGCGATTACTCTTTGGCATCCAGGTTTAGGTATGGGAGGGATGTGTCACTACCTGCTCCCTGAAGATCCAGGAAGGAGTCAGGGGCGACTATTAGATCCTCGCTATGCGAACGAAGCAGTGGCGTTATTCTTGCGCGATATAAAGCGAGCGGGTACCTGTCCGGCGGATTATCAGGTGGGATTATTTGGCGGTGGTAATATGTTTACCACCCTGGAACGGGCGTGGTCGGTGGATGTCGGGCGGCGTAATGCGGAGACGGGTCGTTTTTTGTTGCGTAATCATGGATTCCCAGTTACCTACGAGGACCTGGAGGGAAGACTCCATCGTCAGATAATCTTGGATATGTACACCGGTACTCTCTCACTACGGCGTGGTACCGAACGGTCAATAATTCTTCCACCTCGCTAGCAAGCCTCTGGGTCATTATTCTGGTAATCCCTGTCGGAATAACGAATAGGTGGCAACTTGGGCTATTTAGAACGGTTGTCAATTCTTTGAGGTGTTTTTTTACCAATACGTGGTTGACACGTAACATCAAGATTGAGGAGAGGATTGTGGCGAAAATTAGGGTGCTTGTGGTCGACGATTCTGCGGTCGTGCGCCAGGTTATGTCTGCGGTACTCAGTGCCGATCCCGATATCAAAGTCATTGCCACCGCAGCGGACCCTATTTTTGCGATGGCCAAAATGCAGGTGGAGTGGCCCGATGTCATTACCCTGGACATCGAGATGCCGCGCATGGATGGTCTTAGCTTCCTGCGTCGCATCATGGCGGAACGTCCCACCCCGGTGGTGGTGTGCTCCACCCTTACCGAGGCTGGTACCAAAACCGCTCTGGAGGCCTTGGAAGCAGGTGCTGCCGAAGTTATTGCCAAACCCAAGGTGGGATTGCACGACTACCTCACCGAATCTGCCGCAGCCTTAATTCAGGTAGTGAAAGCGGCTGCCCGCGCCAATCCCCGTCGCTTAGTCGCAGCATCATCGACACGGGCTATGGTCGCCCCGCCACCTAAGCTTTCTGCGGATGTCATCCTGCCTCCTATCTCCCAGCGTCGTAACATCCCACACGGCACAGAGCGGCTGGTAGCCATCGGTACCTCCACCGGCGGGACTCAGGCATTGGAACTCGTACTTCGCGCGTTACCACGAGAAGTACCAGGGATTGTTATCGTCCAACACATGCCAGAGCGATTTACCAATGCCTTTGCCTCTCGGTTGGACAGTCTCTGTGCCCTAGATGTACGAGAAGCCCGCGATGGTGAACGGGTGACCTCGGGATGTGCCCTCATTGCACCGGGTGGTCGTCACTTGTTGGTGGTGCCTGCGCCCACGGGAGGATATCAAGTGGAGGTGCGCGACGGTCCTCCGGTAAGTCGTCATCGTCCCTCTGTAAACGTTTTGTTCCGTTCCGTGGCCCGAGCTGCTGGCTCGAACGCCCTGGGGGTCATCATGACGGGCATGGGCGACGACGGGGCAACCGGACTTATGGAGATGCACCAAACCGGCGCGCGCACCGTGGCCCAGGATGAGGCATCTTGTGTGGTCTACGGAATGCCCAAAGAAGCGGTGGCATTGGGGGCAGTCGATCGGATTCTGCCTCTTTCCGAGATTCCCCAGGCTATTGTGGAGAGTGGTGGGAGGCACCGCTGAGAAACATTCTTAAGGCTAGGTAATCGTTCTCTGTTGATCTGGGGCAAATTTCTTCGGAAATAGTTTTAAATGGGGATGGCGCTGTGGTTACGGTTACAGTCAAATTTTTTGCCAGTCTGCGTGAATACCTGGATTGTGCCGAGACACGCCTTGTATTAGATGAGGTGCCTACCGTAGCAACGATCTGGGAACGAGCGGCCGGAGGCCAACCATTACCAAACCATACCCTGGCAGCGGTGAATATGGAATATGCTCGCTTTGATCGTGCGGTTGCCAACGGCGATGAAGTGGCCTTTTTCCCGCCAGTAACGGGAGGCGCTTGGTGAAAATTGAATTACGAGCGCAGCCGTTTGACCCATGGCAGGAATTGGCTCGTCATGAAGAAATTTTGCGTATCCAGCATCACGGTAGCTATGGGGCGGCAGCGGTCTTTGTTGGCAGCGTACGCGACTTTACCGACGAAAAAACGGTCCATGCCTTAGCCCTGGAACATTACCCCGGAATGACGGAACACCACCTGGAAGCCATTACTCACGAAGCGTTGGAGCGTTGGCAATTAGTGGATGCCCTTATTCTTCATCGCCATGGTGAACTGTCTCCCAGCGACCCTATCGTATTGATAGCCGCGTGGTCAGCCCATCGTACGGCGGCTTTTGAGGCTTGTCGCTATCTCATCGAGGAATTAAAGTCCCGAGTCCCCTTTTGGAAGCGTGAAAGCTTGCCCACCGGTCCACGCTGGGTAACCCACAATACTCCAGGTTGAGATTGATTCCTGAACGAATCACCGCTGGCAACAACATTGAGAAACAATCTCCACGTTGACGCAACGCGCATAACGAATAGCTGCATCCGTCTATAGATTGAAACCACGACCAAATTTATCAGATCGCTACGCAGCACTTGATGGATTGCTCCCCTCAAGAAGTATGATATGAACCGGAATCTAGTTATTCCTGTCTTCTTTCTTATCTATAGCCTGACCAATATTACCTGGGGCGTAGAGAATAGCTTCGAGGAATTTCTCCACAAAGGGAAAGAGTATTTCAATCAAGGTCAGTATTTTCTAGCGCT
This sequence comes from Gammaproteobacteria bacterium, assembly GCA_963575655.1. Classification (NCBI taxonomy): domain Bacteria; kingdom Pseudomonadati; phylum Pseudomonadota; class Gammaproteobacteria; species Gammaproteobacteria bacterium. The sequence goes on from CAUYTY010000206.1 coordinate 61,895, forward strand.
GGATGACTTACAGTCAGCACAAGCTCGAGCAGATACTCTTGAGCAACGAGCACAAGCTAATGGAATGCTCGGCTTGACCCATTACCAGATGCGGCACCGTGAACAAGCCAATGCCCTACTGCGCCAAGCCATCGATTCTGGTACAGGCGATATCCCAGATCGTGTCCATTGGACCACTACCCTGGCCGATCTCCAGGCCAACCAAGGTCAGTTCGAATACGCCCACCGTTTGTATGCAGACGCCACGAAAATTGCGGGCGATGATCCCGAATTACGTACCACTATTCATCTAAGACAGGCCATTTCACTTTCGCCAGAGCAACGGCTGGCGGAACTCGTACGTATTCACCACACGCTTGGTGATATCACCAATTCAATAGCGTGCGCCCGTTATCTTCTCGATCTGGGAACCCAGGCACAGGAATTAGGCATCACAGGATTGAAACTCGCATATACCAGTTTCGAGCAAGCCCGCCAGAAATTAGACGAACAACAACCACGCCTGTTGGCAGATGCGCTCGACGGGCTCGCTCAATTGTATGAAGACCAGAAACGTTATAACGAATCTTTACATCTAAACCAGCAGGCCATTCTATTGGGACAGAGGATAGCCGCCCACGACCTGCTATTGGAATTGGAATGGCGCCAGGCTCGTTTATATCGGAACTTGCAACAACCCGCCCCAGCGTTGGCCGCCTATCAACGTACCGTTGAACACGTCGAGGCCATTCGACAAGACCTCCCGCTCAAATATCACCATGGCCGTTCTTCATTTCGCGAGATTTTGGAACCGATATATCTCGGGCTGGCCGATCTGTTATTGGCTGAAGCCAAGAAGATGAACGGTGAAGGCAAGACCGAATTGCTGTACCGGGCGCGTGAGGCAGTAGAATTGATTAAGGCGTCGGAACTAGAAGATTTTCTCGGTGGACGTTGCGCCATACACCGTAACCAAAGTACGTTATTGGAGGCAGTGGATCCCACAACGGCCATTCTCTATCCCATTCTCTTGCCGGAACGATTGGAGTTATTGGTGAGCAGCGGTGGTGAGATACGACAATATACCCAATCGGTAAGTGCCGCTACTCTGCAGGGTTTGACCCACCAATTAGCACGTGGTCTACGTGTGGGAAAAAGCAATACCAAAACCATCGCCCAGCAGCTTTATGGTTGGTTGATCGCCCCGGCACAACCTTGGTTGCATCAACGTCAGGTGCAAACGCTGGTGATGGTACCCGATGGCGTGCTACGCTTGATTCCGCCTGCCGCTCTATACGATGGAAGGCATTATTTGATCGAGGACTACGCACTGGCTACCTCTCCCGGTCTAACGTTGTTTGGGGCGACGCCACTTCAGCAGCAAAAGGTTAAAATCCTACTGGCAGGAATGAGCGAACCAGGTGCGGTGATTGAACATCTGCCACCAGCTTCTCTGCAAAATCTGATTGATGGCAACGAGCGGGGATTCAATCTAGACCAAGCCCCCCCCCCGCCACCACGCCTTACCGATGAATTTAGTAAATACCGTGGCAATCGCTAGCCGAGCTCCGAAAATCGATGTAGATCGGCTTAGAAATGACCCCGCAGCACTTAAACGGATTAAAGAGGAACTCCGTCTGCCCGGTGTTGCTAAAGAGATGGATACCCTCCACCAGGAGATGTCAAGTACGCTACTGATGAACACGGACTTTACCGTAAATAGATTCAGACAGGAACTTGAGCAGAATTCTTATTCCGTGGTACATATCGCTTCCCACGGTGTATTCGGCCACACCGCTGAAGCTAGTTTTATTATGGCCTACGATAACGTTATCGATGTTGTTGGTCTGGAACGGTTGTTCGGATCTGCCAAATCTGGAAAACAACCAGTAGAATTACTCACCCTAAGCGCCTGCCAGACTGCCGAGGGTGATGATCGTGCCCCAATGGGCCTGAGTGGAATTGCACTCAAGGCAAGGGTTCGTAGCGCTTTGGGTACTCTATGGCCAGTATCCGATGAGGCCACGCCTCAACTGATGGCAGTATTCTATAAGGCGCTGCTATCACCTGGTATTAGCAAAGCGCAGGCACTACGTCAGGCACAGATTTCTTTACTCAAGCAAGACCGCCTGGCGAATCCATTCTACTGGTCCCCCTTTATACTGGTGGGCAACTGGCAATAAGAAAGGAAAGATGAATGGGACGAGAGTATTTTTAGGCTAGTGATTTCATCCCTCGGATACTGGAAAACAGATTCAATGACCACCAATACATCCCATTCTTGTAGCGAATTCGATCCAACGATGCTCTCCGTTTCTGATGCCTCGGCGCATATTATGGATACGATACGTCCGGTTGAGTGCGTAGAGCAGATCGCCCTTCACGATGCCTTAGATCGAATTCTGGCGGAGGATCTAGCCTCACCCCGCGCCGTTCCTGGTTACGACAATTCTGCCATGGACGGTTACGCCCTCCGATCTGCTGATTTGCCCACCACCAGCGATTCAAAACCCCTGCATCTGATCGGTACCGCCCTAGCCGGGAAACCCTATGGTGGAGCTGTCGGTAGCGGGGAGTGTGTACGCATTATGACCGGTGCAGTTATCCCCAACGGGAGCGACACCGTGGTGATGCAGGAACACGCTCGCGTTGAAGCAGGGATGGTCTTCGTAGGAGATCGCCATCGTCGTGGTGATCATGTCCGTCGCCGTGGTGATGACCTGACACTGGGTCAGACCGTGCTCAGCGCTGGGCGACGTCTTACCCCTGCGGACCTAGGACTAATCGCATCCCTCGGCGTGACCGAGGTAAAGGTGCGCCGCTGCCTACGGGTGGCCTTTTTTTCTACCGGCGACGAACTGTGCCCCCTTGGCGACCCCTTGGCCGTTGGTCAGATCTACGACAGTAATCGTTATACCCTCTTCGGATTGCTCAATCGACTAGGGGTAGAAATCTTGGACCTGGGAATTATCCGTGACCGCCGAGAGGATCTCCGCACCGCCTTCACCACGGCTGCATCAGCGGCTGACGTAGTTATTACCTCGGGGGGGGTCTCTGTCGGGGAGGCCGATCTGGTAATGGAAACCCTGAAAAGCGTGGGACAAGTAGCGTTTTGGAAGATTGCGATGAAGCCTGGCAAACCATTCGCGTTTGGACAGATAGGAAGCGCACTGTTCTTCGGATTGCCAGGCAACCCGGTGTCGGTGATGGCGACCTTCCAAATCTTTGTCCAGCCCGCCTTACGCCGACTTGCTGGCGAACAGCCCAAACCCTCCTTCCGCCTGCATGCTCGCTGTTTGGAAGCGCTGAAAAAACATCCCGGCCGTATCGACTTTCAACGTGGAGTCATGGAAACTGGACCGGGGGGAGAACTCACCGTACGCTCCACCGGTGAGCAAGGATCCCATATTCTGTCCTCGATGAGCCATGCCAATTGTTTTATTGTCCTACCCCTGGAGTCTGGTAATGTCGCCCCGGATACTTGGGTGGAAGTGGAGCCTTTTGTCACTTTGCTTTGAGTGAGCACATCACGATGAATGAACAAGAACTCGCGGAGCTAACCCACGAAGTATTTCAAATCCTCTCTGCTTGGAAAACGAATCTGGCACAACAGGCTGCGCTGCTGGGATTGCCAGCGGGAACACTGGAGCGTTATCCATTGGATATTTCCTTGCCACCGGACAGTGAGGTAATTTCGCGGGCTGAGGCATTACTAGCCATAGATCAGAGTATGTGTCTGACCTTCCCACATACACCAGAACTGGCGCGGCTGTGGATTACTACCTCTTCTCATATGTTTAGCCAACGCACACCGCTTGAGGTAATGCTGGCGGAGGGTTTGAGCGGTATTATGAATGTTCGTTCGCTACTAAGTGGAACGGAAGTGTGGTAACTAGGCAAATCCCAACCATTAATACCCGGTGATACCGGATGTGGCACGGACGGATTGATTGCTCTGCCGCTGCTTCCTGAGCGAGGCCCCGTTGTCATGTTTTTCGATTGCATTTTTTAATCACCCAAAAGAACATATTCCCTTTGTTGGTAGCGTAGGCACCGACAAAATATCCAAGCGGTATTAACAAAAAACTTATGATGTTATTTATATAACATCAGTCCCCGGCTCACCAGCTAGCGGGGAGACGGATGCGGAGAAAATGAGATGCATATCAGTGATATTCTTGCCGACAAGGGAGGGGAGGTCTACTCCGTTCACTCTGGGCAGGGCTTGATCGATGGCGTAACCGTGATGATGGAGTACAACGTTGGTTCGGTTTTGGTAATGGATGGGGAGCGGTTAGCAGGTATTCTGACCAACCGCCATATTCTGTTCGCCTTGCGAGAAAAAAGAGATATTGTTACTCAATATCGCGTCGACGATCTAATGTCTGCCGATGTCATTTCCTGCAGCCCAGAAGACAGCGTCGACGATGCATTGCGGAAAATGAACCAACACCAAATTCGTCATCTCCCGGTAATAGTCGAAGGACAGCTCCGTGGAATAGTTTCCATGGGCGACCTTGTAAAGGCCTCAAACAATGCCTGTTGGTTCGAGAATCGCCTACTGAAACGTTACATCCAGACTTGGCCTGATGACGAACACCGTGGCACTGGTCTCAAACTGGTCGTAAACAATACAAAATCCCGGCAACCCCCAGAAAATCCCGGTGTACCCGCCGCGTAGCTTGCCCATTCCACCCACACCGGCGATTCACTCATTTAAAAACAAATTGCAGCCCGCGTAGGATGCTGTGAGGGACGAACCGCATCATTCGCGTTATACGCCACCGTCATAACTCGTGAACGAATCGCACATGCACGTATTCCCTACCGTCAATAGCTATCTCGGAGCCACACACCCAATTCGGGCCATACACGCCACGCCAAACATAGGCGTGGAAGAATTACGCAGAGGTTTCGTTACGGGTTGAGCGTCGCGAATGATGCGGTTCGCTTCGCCCACCGCATCCTACTCGGGCTATCAAGAAAATTCTGTAACCAGTTTTTGAAAATAAGCAAACCACAGCGAGAAATGCACAAGTTATAAGTTCTCGTCCCTTAACGAAACAATGACCAAAATTCGCCTTTCTATTCCCACCCCCACAGCGCCAACAACTCGCTGGCTAGCAATTGGTAATCCATGGCGCCACGGGTTTTAGGACTGAACATACGTATTGGTCGTTGCACAGCAAATGCCTCGGCCAAACGTATGTCAATACGAATACCGCGCAAAAGCCGTGTTGCTCCGAATTGACGGCTGGTTTCAGAAATCACCGCACGATGTAGGTTGATGTGTAGATCAACCATTACGGGCAAGAGGCCAAAAAGTTTTAGGTTGGAATTGGCAGTACTGGCGATCTTAAAGAACAGTCGGGCCAACTGTTTGACCCCCTCGCCAGCTAAATGATGAGGGACCAGCGGAATCAATACTCCATGGGCGGCGCTAAGCGCATTCATTAGTAAGAAATCAAGCGATGGCGGGGTATCCAACACTACAAGATCGAATCGTTCCCGAATCTCGGGGCGCTCCAATTGACGACGCAATAGCAACAAATCAGTAGAGGATGAGGAATGTTCAAAGTTCTGATCGGCCGGTGCCAACGATAGATGTTCAACCACCGTGGGACAGATCGACTGAGTCAGAGAAAACTCGGAGTCTTGGAATATACGGTGGACCGTCGGCTGATTCCGAGTCGGAACTACCCCCACCCCTAATCCAGCATGACCTTGACTATCCAAGTCGACCAATAAAGTGCGCAACCCACGACCCGCCCATTCAGCAGCCAAATTGACTGCTGTGGTGGTTTTTCCGGTCCCACCCTTGCGATTAGATACACTCAGAATCAATGGACGCACCCGGTCAGGTGAGGGCAATTTTGAATTGCCTTCTGCAAATCGGCACGGGCGAAGGGCTTGGTCAATACCGCATTCACACCCATCAGCGTGGCGGATTCAAGAGTGAATTCCGAAGTGATACTGCGACGCACCCCTGAGATGGCGATAATACGCGCCTCAGGGTTTCCGCGTTTGATCTCCACGATCACATCGATACCATCCTTCTTAGGCATCAGGATGTCAGTAATGATCAACGCTGGTCGTTGCTGGTAATAGCGTTCCAGCCCCTCGACACCATTAACAGCCACACTAAATTGGTGACCGTCTTGCCCCAGCATCTGTTCAAGCATTGCGCGAAATTGCGGATCGTCTTCAATTACCAATATTCGGGCCACGCAAATCTCCTCAATCATTTACAACCTGCCGTTCGCCCATTTTAAATTAAGTTCGGAGAATTAGCCATGAGCAGCTTACCCTGACAATATCCAAGTAGAGCACCTAGATGATCTTCCCTTGCTGATGGAACATCTGAAGCAGATGGAAATAGCAAGGCGAATGGATGAGCATATCCCAGTCCACGGCAACTGGCAGGGTCTCAGTTTGGGGTGGACGGTGACCGTTTGGCTGGCGCACATCCTTTCGCAAGCGGATCATTGCCTTAGTCACGTCCAGGATTGGGTGGCGGCCCATGAGGAGACGCTGCGGGAATTGAGCGGCATTGAGAGTCTGAGGGAGCTGGACTTCACTGATGATCGATTGCAAGAGGTCCTGCGCTATCTGAATAAGGATGAGGAGTGGACCCAATACGAGCAGGCACAAGGGCGGCGCCTCATTCGGATTTATGGTGGTGTTCCAGACCTGGATATGGCCAGTAATGTTCCATAATTTAGATATTTTTCAGACTAAGACGCCAAATTCATAGCGATTTATGAAGAGACCAATCACAATATCATGCATTTTCTCAAGTTTGGAGAAGCAAATGGTTTTCCGGGCAAGCCGTTTGATACGTGTCCGTAACATTAAATGTTTCCTCTCGATTTTTTGAGTATTCTTCTTGCTAATGATTTGTTGTTCGACTGGTAAATTCCGTTCATAAGCCCCCCAATCGTCAGTATAAAATCGAGAAATCCCAAACGGCTTGAGGAGTTCTTTTAAGGACAAAAATACCGAATCTTTCCTTTTGCCAAACACATACGCAAGAACATTTCCCGTAGCATGGTCAATAGCATGCCAAAGCCAGCGTTGATTTTCCTTGTTGCCGACATAGCTCCACATTATCATCCACTTCAGCACCTTCAACTTTCTGAATATCAGAAAGAATGTCATCTGAATTCAGTCTTTCCAGTAGTGACCGATTGACTGGTTCCATATAGGGTTCTTGTTTCTTTTATTTTGCTAATAACCGTCCCTGGACTAATTCCCAATACCCGCGCAGTATCACGGATCCCGCTGCCGTTCATTGCCATGTCGATGATCTGCTCCTTGACTTCTGGCAAATACCCCTGGTAGGTATAATCTAAAATGAATGTCTTCCTACCACATTCCGGCTTCAGGCAGAGATAGCGTTGTTTTCCAAGTTCCGTCTTGCCGCGTTTAACGACATGATCACATTTACAGCATGGACACAAAACAGCTCTGTTAGCCATTGGAGGTTCTTTCCAAGTAAAGTTCTCGTTGCGCACGATAATACTTCAAAATTATGGCAGAAAGTCACCCGATACCCATGTTTGAAGAATGGCTACCGCAATATCCAGGTCTGAAACACCACCCACGGTCCCTTGACGCTGCGAGGATTCGTCTGATACAGAAATTAGAGTACCTCGCTCACTCAACTAACTGTTAATTCAAGAGTTGCACTTCGAGTTTGAATCCGCACTATTATTATCGAAATTATCGAAATAATCGCAACTGTCAAGCGCGACAGATTGAAGGTCCATAGGATGTATTGAGACACGAAGCAACCCACCCTTGAGCTAATGCGCGTCTTCTACAACGGCTACCGTTTTTCGCCGCGCAATTCGGCTTACGAAAAATCCTCTGATTTGAAATTCTCTTTGATGTATTCAAGAATAGACATTATCGGAAACCTCACCCCCCGCCCCCCTCTCCTTAACAGGAGAGGGGGAGAATTATTCCGTTGTTATGCTTAACTCCTGGACGGAACAGGCAAAAAATCTCCCCCTCTCCTGTTAAGGAGAGGGGGGCGGGGGGTGAGGTTTTGGGTTTTCGATAATAGACCTTATCGGAAACCTCCTCATCACCCACCACAGTCAATATAAATCATGAGGTTGCGTTGTCCGGCAGAGCTAGGTAGGGGGTTTCCGATAAGGTCTATTCAACAAGCCATCAAAAATGCGGGCCATATTCTGGAATATTTACCCCCTTATTCACCAGATTTCAATCCCATCGAACATAAGTGGGCGCAATTAAAGGCGATTCGTAAAAGAGAACGCTGTACTACCGAGGAAGTCTTCGCAAATTATGCGTAATCATTTTATGGTGGCTTTGCTATATTACCAATAAGGAAACCCACGCCAATCATGCCGAGGCATTTAATTCCTCCATAAGGAGGCGCTGTTCCGCTTACCGACGCAGGACGAATATGTATGCAAAAAATAAATCAGGCCTCCAGCGGGTATTGGATGGTGTTTGGATTGTCCATAACTTTATCCGGATACATTTCACCACTAAACAAGTTCCTGCGGTTTCTTTAGGTGTTATAGAAAAAAGATTTTCCTGGGAGCAGATTTTAATGATCCAGAAAACCGCCTAATGGATCGACTCCCACAATAATAATCAGTCAGTTAGGATGGAATCAGACTGAACCAGTCCCCATGATATTGTGATTGGTCTCTTCATAAATCGCTATGAATTTGGCGTCTTAGTCTGAAAAATATCTAAATTATGGAACATTACTGGCCATATCCAGGTCTGGAACACCACCGGAGGTTCTTTCCAAGTAAAGTTCTCGTTGCGCACGATAATACTTCAAAATTATGGCAGAAAGTCACCCGATACCCATGTTTGAAGAATGGCTACCGCAATATCCAGGTCTGAAACACCACCCACGGTCCCTTGACGCTGCGAGGATTCGTCTGATACAGAAATTAGAGTACCTCGCTCACTCAACTAACTGTTAATTCAAGAGTTGCACTTCGAGTTTGAATCCGCAGCTTACCCTGACAATATCCAAGTAGAGTACCTAGATGATCTTCCCTTGCTGATGGAACATCTGAAGCAGATGGAGATAGCAAGGCGGATGGATGAGCATATCCCCGTCCACGGCAACTGGCAGGGTCTCAGTTTGGGGTGGACGGTGACCGTTTGGCTGGCGCACATCGTTTCGCAAGCGGATCATTGCCTTGGTCACGTCCAGGATTGGGTGGCGGCCCATGAGGAGACGCTGCGGAAATTGATCGGCATTTGAGAGTCTGAGGGAGCTGGACTTCACTGATGATCGATTGCAAGAAGTACTGCGCTATCTGAATAAGGATGAGGAGTGGACCCAATACGAGCAGGCGCAAGGGCGGCACCTCATTCGGATTTATGATTTACCCGTGGAAATGGTGCGTCTCGATACCACCACGGCGAGCACCTACCAAGCCATGAATCCAGAGGGAATATTGCGCTTAGGAGTAAGCAAGGATCATCGCCCCGATCTAGCCCAACTCAAAGTAATGTTGGGGACGTTGGATCCATTGGGACTGCCCTTGGCAACGCAGGTAGTTCCCGGTAATTGCGCGGATGATCCACTCTACCTTCCGGCCATTGAACGAGTACGATCGGTCCTCAATCGAAAGGGGGCGCTGTTCGTAGGGGACAGTAAGATGTCGGCACTGGAGACATGCAGGGTGATTAATGCCGGCGGCGATTATTACTTGACACCGCTATCAGCGAAGGTAATTACTCCCGAGGTTTTGGATGTTTACCGGCACCTAGTACTCCGCTGGCATTGCCACCTTGTGTCGAGGGTGCCGGTGAGCTTTGGGTTCCGCCACCACCACATCCTGCCAGAATAGCGGTCGTCATTACCAATGACCACGCAAGTGGCTTTGTCACTTTTGCGATTTTGTTCATTTTTCGTTTCCTAGTAACCTAAGTTAAAAGATTGAATCGGTGTAATCGACCAATCCCTAAAGTTGTGTTGATCCTTACCTCGGCCTATAGAATGTATCCGAGGCAATTGCATCACTATCCTAAATTCATGCCCCGAGTTCTGTGCGCCAACGAACATAGAGAGAAAATATTCGGTGTAACCGACCAATCCCTAAAGTTGTGTTGATCCTTACCTCGGCCTATAGAATGTATCCGAGGCAATTGCATCACTATCCTAGATTCATGCCCCGAGTTCTGTGCGCCAACGAACATAGAGAGAAAATATAGCAAAGCCATTATAAAGTGATTAAACACATGACATATTCAATTGACTTCCGTCGCAAAATGCTCGCCACACAAGAACAAGAACAGCTACCTACGCAGAAATCACAAACCGCTTTGGAATTGGGATTGCCACTTTGACGCGTTGGCGTTCACGCCTGGAACCAAAACTAACTCGAGACAAACCCGCCACGAAAATTAATAGGGAATCGCTGGCGCGTGATGCTGAAATGCACCCTGACGCCTATCAATTCGAGCGAGCTAAACGTTTAGGGGTGAGTAGGAGCGGCATTGGTCAAGCATTAAAACGCATGAGAATCAGCTATAAGAAAAAAACACTATCACACCCAAAAGCAAATGAAGAGAAGAGAACAGCCTTTCAAGAGCGAATGGAAGTATATGAAGCAGAAGGGAGAAGCATAGTTTTTGTCGATGAGGCTGGATTCGCGGTGGATATGCCACGCCGCAATGGCTACGCGCCGATTGGCAAGCAAGATTGGAATGCTAAAGGGCGAGTGAACGCCATTGGAGCGTTGATTGGTATGTGTAACGCTCTTTACCGGAACCATCAATAGTAATGTGTTTTACTCTTGGATCACCCAAGATTTACTCCCAAAACTTCCTCCCAATTGCGTTCTTGTGATGGATAACGCAACTTTCCAGGACATTCAACAAGCCATCAAAAATGCGGGCCATATTCTGGAATATTTACCCCCTTATTCACCAGATTTCAATCCCATCGAACATAAGTGGGCGCAATTAAAGGCGATTGACAAAAGAGAACGCCGTACTACCGAGGAAGTCTTCGCAAATTATGCGTAATCATTTTATGGTGGCTTTGCTATACGCACAAACTCCGCGCACCCTGGAAATCAAGGAAAAGTCAAAAGGAAGACTCACCATGGAGTGCGATGAACTCTGGTCATTTGTTGGAAAAAAGGAAAACAAACAATGGGTTTGGCTTGCCATCAATCGGAATACTCGAAAAATTGTTGGAGTTTATATCGAGCAGTCCGCACGCGCCTTATGGGATTCCTTACCCCCCGTCTATTGTCAATGCATGGTGAGTTATACGGATTTCTGGGCCGCCTATGCGGCAAATTTTCCCTCGAAACACCATTACGCAGTTGGCAAGGAAAGCGGTCAAATCAACCATATTGAAAGATTCAATTGCACTCTCCGTCAACGAATTTCGAGATTAGTGAGAAAATCATTGTCATTTTCAAGAAATTAGCCAATCATATTGGGGCAATTTGGTACTTTATCCATCACTATAATGCCACGCTTCCTGTCAATCAAAATGGATAACTTCTCATGATAAGTTGAGCAAGATTGAAGAATGCTGGATCGGACATGGATGATTTTTCCAGAAAGTGAGTTGTTACTAAAAGAATTGAATTTGTGGTAGGCCGCCCTCGCCCTGATTTGGTCCGAGATGGTTATTTTCCTCTTCCAAATACTCAGCCTGTAGGGTCGTGAAGCGATCGAGGACATCGAAAAGCTCCCCGTCATATTCTCTTAATATCTCAGCGGTCTGCCGTTGGAGTTCACACCGGTGGGTGAGAGTTTCAATCATGCGCTCCATGCGTTGACGCACCACATCTTGATATTGGATATTACCAAGCGTATCGACAATCTGAGACGCGAGAGTATTATTGTATTCACTAATGACGGTGAGCAATGTTTTATAATACTGCTTCATATCTTCGTGGGTTTCCTGCATCTTTTGGATCATGTCGTTAAGTCCCGCCGCCTCGGACATCTCCTGCTGGGCATCCTGGTCAAAATGTTCGTTAAAACTCTGCCGGACCGTTTCATTGGCAGTTTTGATACTTTTCTCGATTAGGTCGGCAGCCTCGGTAGAGCGATTGGCTAATTGGCGCACCTCGGCAGCCACTACTGCGAAACCTCGACCCGATTCACCCGCACGAGCCGCCTCAATAGCAGCATTGAGTGCAAGGAGATTGGTCTGGGCACTGATCTGTTTGATGAGCGATACCATCTTGCCCATCTCAGTAATCTGATCGACGATGCGCTGCACATTGTCGCGCTCTCTTTGCAAGCGAATCGGCAAATGCTGTATAAAGTCGCCGATTCGATGGATGGCCGCCGTACTGGTGTAGATCTCCTTCTGCATATCCATGGCATCAGTGTCCGCATGAGTCAGATAACCAACCAATTTTCCCGCCATTTTATCAAGTTCGCGAACCCGTTCAATAATCTCGGTGGCAGAACGCTCGGTATCCTGGCTTACCTGATTCATTTGGGTCTGGAGATGTTCATCCAGTTCGCTATTGTTGGAAAGAATGTCAGCCGCCTCTTGGCAATTTAACTCCAACAAACTGATGCGTTTCAAACTTTCGTAAAAGTTATGCATCATTTGGTTTCTCAACGGATTAAATCTGGAGAGATGCAGGGTTCCAATAACATAGAAGATAATAATAAAGATTATCGGGTCTGAGATGGAGTGAACCAGGCTGCGGTTCAAATGCAATGCCCCGGATAGAAATATCAAACTGTCATCAACGGCCAACCAGTTAAGAAAGAAAAAGAGGATGGCAGTAATAATAGTAGTAAGGAAAGCGATACGGCGCACATAACTGTGGAAATACTGAAGCTGTCGGAACCCTTCGGTGGCAAAGTGTCTTGATGGTGACATGTCTGTTTTCATTAACGTGGCAATTAGGAAGACCTAGGCCCCTGGCAAAACCTGTTTGACCGCACTAAGCAAATCGTTACCCGCTACCGGTTTGACCAACCAACCGGTAGCACCAGCAACCTTGCCTTCGCTCCGTTTGCCCGCCTGAGATTCGGTGGTGAGTACCAAAATGGGTACAAAACGGAAGGCAGGAAGTTTACGCGTCTCTCTAACCAGCTCGATACCCGTCATGCCCGGCATATTAACATCGGTGATGATGAGGTCAGGCTTAAAACCGCCTTTAAAACGCTGAAGGGCCTCCTGGCCATTTTTCGATTGCTCGACCTTAAATCCACCCTTGGTCAGAATATCGTGGAGGCTCATCAGGATGGTGGGGGAGTCATCCACCAAATGGATTGTCTTCATGGCATTTTCCTCCAACGTGCTACGGGATAATTCAAGTGTTGTAATTGACAACCGGGATTTTCTGGAGTGGAGCAGTCGTCAAGTCCAGGGACTTCAGAAGAATTACATCTATAAAGACTAGCGGAAACTATCCAGGAATTCGTTACCATTCCGGCAGGGATTGCCGAAACCCAAACGCCATAGATGGCTTGGTCGTAACCATTCACCCCCTCTCAACGGGAGGGGCTAAATGATTACCAACTACTCCTCGAAAGATTGATTCAATCCATCTAGATCTTGACCGAGAAGGTTCCCAAACTGTAGCCCAAAGGTATTCCCCACGTTCCAACGAACATGTGCATCTACTTCGATATCGGAAGTCATCGCGGGAAGTCTGAAACAAAGTTTTATGGCGGAACTGAAACCGGGAAATTGCTCACTATTCCACCAGTATCCCACCGAGGCTTATATTCATCGCTATTCCGTTAAACTCACCGTTTTCAGTGATGATCTTGACTGGGAAACTACAGGGGTAACGCTGGTGGGCGCGTTTTTCGTAAAGTTCGGTTTCTTGATTTTGCATAATGTCGATTCTGCTTGTTGTATGTTTAACTCAAATTGCTACCTAGTAGCCTGACTGAAAAATATTTTGATTTTGCAACCCTCGGGTTGCGAAATACGAGATCATGGCAATGTCCTATTCGGTTTTTGATAAAGCAACCTTGAACCAACGGGCAAGATCTGGGTCCTCGGGCCAAGCGGTTATTGGAGGATGCACCGCCATCAGAACCTGTAATACCGCAGTATGAAGATGTTTACAATCTTTGAGATTGACTTTTGCTTTGGTGTGACTCTGGAGCCATTGCAGCAGTCCTTCGGCTTCCTCGACAGTACAAAGGTCATCAAGCACGGCTAAATTCTTGCGGAATTGAATCGGCATCAGAGTAGCTCCTTGAGATTGAGCACCAGCATCACCGAACCATCGCCTAATAAGGCCGTGCCCGAATAACCGGACAGTGAGGCCAATACCCCCTCCAATGGTTTAAGCAAAATCTCAACGCCTTCCCTGAATTGATCCACGATCAATCCCACCGGTTCACCACGAACGCGAACTACCAAGACCGCCAACTCCTCTTCGTCGCCCTCACTATCCTCAAGCTCCAGTAATTTTCTCAGACGTACCAGCGGCACGATACGCTCGCGGAGTACAAAGGTCTCGCGATCCTTGATGATGAAGATCCGGGTGATGGGTAATCGTACTGTTTCCAAAACCAGATCGATAGGAATACCAATAAGCCGACCATCCAACAATGCAGCCATCACCTGAGTAACGGCCATGGATAACGGGAGGACCAATTGAATAGTCGTTCCCTGGCCAAATCGGCTGGCCAGTTTTACCGACCCACCCAAATGTTCCACCGAGGCACGCACAACATCCATCCCTACGCCACGTCCAGAAACATCGGAGAGTGTTTCAGCGGTAGACAATCCTGGGGCGAAGATGAGTTGCACCGCTTCCTCCTCACTCATCGTGGCAGCCTTTTCTTCGTCGACCAGACCACGTTCACGAGCCTTACGCAAAACAGCAGCGGCATCAACGCCTCGCCCATCGTCGCTAATCTCGATCACCACATTTTCATTCTCTTGGTGAGCCGCGACGCGGATCGTACCCTCCTCCGGTTTGCCAATAACCACCCGATCCTCGGGTGGTTCGATACCATGATCCAGGCTATTGCGCAAGATGTGGATTAACGGATCCGCCAGCGCCTCGATAACGTTCTTGTCGGCCTCGGTATCCTCGCCCTCGATAACCAACTTAATCTTTTTACCGAGTTTACGTGACAAGTCACGCACCAGACGAGGAAATCGCTGGAAAATATTGGCGACTGGCATCATCCGTACCTGCATAATGCTGCCTTGAAGGCCTTGAGCAATTCGGTGAATAACTGCGTATTGCTCCTTAATTTCGCGTGCCAGGTCGCGCACTCCAAAAATCCGTTCGGCCCGTTGGGCAAGATAGGGCAAGCTATTCTTGGCTACGATCAATTCTCCGATCAGGTCCATCAACTGATCGATTTTTTGTTGATCGACCTTGAGAATTTTGGTAACGGATTTATCGCGTTCTGTGGTTGCCTCCTCGGGACGAACATCTTCCTTGACCTCGATCACCGTGGCCGATTCCGGCGCCAAACGGGTCAATAAGGCGCCCAGGGCGTCGGTAGCACGGGTCTCGAGAACGGTTTCGCAGGCCTCATCAACGGCATTGAATTCGTTGCAGCGGTCAACAAAACGCAGAGCATTTTCTAACACTTGACGTACCGAACCGATTCGGCCTACCCATAATTCTGGCTCCACGGGCAGTGCAAGAATGCGTGCCTGCTGACGTACTACCTCTACGAAAACAGCTTGTTCGGCGGGAGTTACTATGCGTTGCAAAGCAGTTACAGCAACTACTGGTGTCGTGGGGGCTGATTCTTCACTCTCCGTCATTGTTGACTCGCCTGACGCACGCCAAGTTGACCAATCCGGTCCTCGACGTTCAGGAATTGCGGTCAACAAAAGGCGTAATGCGCTTTCATCGGGTTGGGGGACATCCAGTAATCGCTTAAACCAACGTAATGCGGAGGCTGCCCATAGATCTGGATTGGTGATTTCCAAAAGCGTACTGGTTATTCGCCTAAGCCCCTGCCAATCTTGGCGTTCTAAATGGGCGATGGCGTCGCCCACGAAATCGTCATAGACCGGACCACCATTAGGCCCACCAGCAGGCACCACAAGTACAACCGGGGATGCAGCAGCCACTGTTACCTGGTCAGGTACATAGCGAAAGCGCTCTTCCACTGCGGATCGGGGTCCCGAGGATACCCCTGAGAAACGCAATATACAGCGATAGGCATCAAGTTCGGCCAACGGAGCCCAAGGTTCTGTGGCCCTTACCCGAAATGATACAAGACCCGGTACCTGGCGTACCAAGAAAAATGGATCATCGCCCGCAAAAAAGCATTGTTGATCAGGGGTGTAATCAAATAGAATTACCGGGTCGCCGCAGGCCTGCAAACGATCGAATAGCTCAAAACGTTCCGACTCAGGTAAAGATCCAATCCAGGACAGATCCACCTTAATTGCGGCACTCTCTGCGGTCATTGCAACAGCTTGCGCACCTGGGAGAAAGGCACGTAGCCGATTCGATAAATCGCGCGCCGCCGGTTCACTCTCGGGGGATAATTGCTCATGGCGTTCAATATCATCAATCCATCGGGAGACATGATCGAAGGCGTCCAGCAGCAGATCCATCATCTCTGGCATGAAAACTACATCATGGGCGCGGAGGGCGTCAAGTAAATCCTCGGAGGCATGAACCAGACGCGTAATCGCCGGAAATTCAAATAGCCCCGAGGACCCCTTGATGGTGTGAGCAGCACGAAAGACTTCATTGATGCGGGCAATATCATCTGGATTCTGCTCAATGGCCAACAACCCTTGGCCAGTATTCTCCAACTGGTCGCGCGTCTCAGCGATAAATTGCGCCAGCAGAGGCGTCATGCGCCGCTCTCCCCCGTCAAGAGACGGGCATAAAGTACCAAATCAGCGGGCTTGACCGGTTTAACCAGATAGTAATTGGCCCCAACGCTGTAAGCAGCATTGGCGTCTTTCTCATCCGCCTCGGTGCTGATCATGATCGCTGGAATTTTGCATAAAGTAGGTTCACAACGGACCGCACGCAGCAAGGCATAGCCGTCCATCACCGGCATATTAACATCCACGATGAGCAGGTCGAAACTCTCTGTAAAGGCTTTTTCCAACCCTTCCACACCATTGGACGCCTCCGCTACAGAAAAACTATTGTTCTCCAGAACCTGCCGATAATACATGCGTACCGTTGGGGCATCATCGATAATTAGGATCCGTTTCATAATGAACGCCTTATTTCAGCTTCTGATAGACAATGGCTTCTGGGAATTTCCGTACGGTAAACAACGAGGTAATCCGACTCATTGATTCCGAATGGCCCAGGCAGATGAAGCCACCCGGACGTAGGGCATTGAAAAGCGCCTCCGCCGCTACTCGGCGCGAGTCATCGTCATAATAAATCAACAGGTTGCGACAGAAGATCAAGTCAAATCCGCGATAGGCACGCATCTGAGTCAGGTCGGCGAGATTTACTTGGGTGAATTCTACCGACTCCTTCAGATCCTCCGCGATCTCATATCTCCCTGCCCCCACATTGCGAAAATACTTCTGACGAATGGCCATCGGCAGATGACTTAGAGAACGCTCCTCATATATCCCTTGGCGGGCCTTAGTCAGAATCTTTGTATCAATATCCGAAGCGACAAGTTCGATGCTGTAATTATCGACGGGGGGCCAGTGTTCGAGCAAATAAATGGCAATTGAATAGGGCTCCTCCCCGGAAGAGCTAGGAAGCGACCAGATACGGAGGGAATCATCTTGACGCCGGTGCTGGATCAATTCTGGTAGTAGGGATCGCACCATACATTGGAATTGATACTCTTCGCGAAAGAAATAGGTCTCATTGACCGTCATCAGGTTGATAAGAGTTTGTAACTCCTCACCCGAGGCTTGAAATCGCAAGGTGATAAAGTAGTTTCTGAAATTCTCGTTACCCGTAACCTCGATGCGTTCCAGTAAACGCTTGTCCACAAAATAACGTTTGTTGTCCTCGAAGAAGATACCGGTCTTACGATAGAAAAAATCCCGGAATTTCTGGAATTCCTCGTCGCTGATCGCAGGGATCGCGTTCGTAGTGGGTAAGAGAACAGATGACATGCCATTCACAGTAACGGCCTCAACGATTTTCTGCTCGGATGCGTCGTATCGCTACCTCAGTAGCAAAACGTAAGAAGGGATCTTGATTGAAGCGAGCGGGTAATGCTTCAAGGGCAGGTAATGTCTCCAATCCACCGACCTCGGTCAGGAGATCCACCGCCGTGGCGCATACATTGATGTGTTTGTCATTTTCGATCACCTCCCGTAACCATTGGGGCGTTTTGGGATGGCGTAGATTGGTCAGAACATTAATAGCAAAGATTCGGTAATCTGAATCAGTGTCGCGCAACATTGCTTCCATGTAGGGCGAAATTGCCTCGGGAAAATGTTGGAGGGCATTGATAACGCCATTGCGCAGTGCCGCGTCGTCACTACGTAGTAATGGTAAGAGCCCCTTGACCACGGTCGGATTGCCAATGTGGATCAGGCTGGTAAAAAGAGCCTCACGCACTGGGGCCTGGGTCTCTTGCTCCAGTTGTGCGCACAACCGATCCGCACTATCGGGATATCCACCGAGATCCAAGGCAGCCCAACGGCGAATTTCGGGGTCGTCTTCCGTCAGTTGCTCCAAAAGCCCTGCCTGATTGCGCGGGGCGCCACGATGATCGGGTTCGAGAGGGGTGGATCCCTTTTTGACCAATGCCATGGGTTGTCCTCGGTTAAAGTAGCCTATGAGTCAATATCGCGCCCCTAGAATGGTAGCGCGGCACGGGTCGGGAACGACGGCACCAAGGCTCTGTGTTTTAGTTTGGAGTGATTGTTGAAAAAAAGCATTGCACCGTCCTCATCACACAGCCAAAACTCATAGGCCCCCAGGGCAAAGTAAAGCTCCTTTTTTCATTCATCTCGTCCTGACTATTGGAGGGGGAAAGTATTTCAACGACAATTTCTGGCGCTTCTGGGTAGGGATTAGCAAGGTGGCGGCGTTTGATAAAGTTGCTACTCGCCCAAGCAACACCAGCTACGTTGACGCCTTCGTTGGTCTGGATGCTGCACTCCGTGATCGAAATTCCCTGTCTGCCTAATTCATCTAGCAAACGAGCCAGCTTCGCCTGGAAAAAACCTTGTCGGTTGGTAGCCGGGCTCATGACGATATTTCCCCAGCGATTGGTCTCAAATTGAAAGGGCAAGTCACACGAAATTGTGGGTTATCGCAGATCGCTTGCCAATTCATTGCTGATGCCTCCTTCCCGCCCAAAATCATTAATCGAGTCGGGTGACAACTATCTAAGCGGGCAAACGGGAAAGTCCAGCCTCGGCTAATCTATCCACAATCCAAGCGTCCACATTTTTACGCTCCCGTCTTGCTGCTCGAATTATCGCGGATTGGAGTTCGGGAGATATATTCAAAACAAGATATCCTGCATTAGGGCTATCAGGAGTCTTTCCTTGTTTGGCGCAAGACTCAAGATATTCATCAATGGAAATCTGGAACTCTTTCTTGAGTTCTTCAACGCTGGCGCCCTGGAAGACAATGAATTCGCGGCTATTAATCACCTCTCCGATAAAGGCCCCCACTTCCTCGTCGAACTCTATCCGCCCAATATAGCCTTTGTGTTCCAACATGGTTTTGTACCTGTTTAGATGACTGGCGTTGGTAACTCACGTTACTAGCTAACTCAAATTGCCACCTAGCGCGCATTTCTCCCTTCTCCCTTCGGGAGAGGGGCTTTTTCGTTTCTCACCGCATAGGTAGCAACGTGGGTTAGACTATTTAATCCAATTTCTTAGTTATCCATTCAATCGACCGATCAACTGGATGGCTACTTGGTGTGAGGGTAATACCAGATTTGCCCCGCCACGCTCTACCAATTCCGCCGGCATTCCGTAAACCACCGCTGTCTCTTCCGATTCTGCAATAGTCCAACCACCGCGTCGATGTAATTCTGTCATGGCCTCTGCACCGTCGTAGCCCATGCCGGTGAGTAAAACACCGATCAATTGCGTCGGGCGAAAGTGTTCCAGTGCACTCCGCATCAAAAGTTCTACAGAGGGATGCCAAAGGTATTGATTATTTTCTGGTACCGAGACCACATGAATCCCGCTACTTCGGGAACTCAATACCAGATCCGCCCCTCCCCGCCCGAGATAGACCATTCCCTGTGTTAGCAGCATAGGCCGCGTGACCTCCACCACCTGTAAACGACACAAGGCATCCATACGACGGGCAAATGCACCGGTGAAATTGGCTGGCATATGTTGGGCAATCACCACCGGCCAAGGAAAGTCCGCAGGAAGATTGGGCAGAATATCCTCCAAGGTTCGTGGTCCCCCGGTGGATACACCGATAACCACCAATCCCTTGCCACGTGCCATCATCGTCCCTCGTGAGGTTGTTACGGTCGCGGATGATGCTGGCCGTTTATCAACGTTTGTCCGACGGTTCTCCTCGCGAATCCGTTCGGCCAAACCCCGCGTTTTACGAATCCGTGCTTTGGAGGCAGTCCGCAATTTCGAGACGATCTCATCTCGTAACTGCTGAATATTGAGGGAGATAGTCCCCCCCGGTTTGCAAAGATAATCTACTGCCCCCAAAGCCAAGGCCTCAAAGGTAGCGATAGCGCCCTTCTCGGTAAGTGAAGATACCATCACCACTGGAGTCGGGCGCTCTACCATGATGCGACTCAAGGCCGTCAATCCATCCATGTCGGGCATATTGATGTCGAGGCTAATGACGTCAGGTTGGAAGTGATGCAACTCTTGGAGTGCCTCCACTCCATTGCGCGCCATGCAGACCTTGAAACCCGCCTCTTCGAGGATTTGTCCCAGATGCTTGCGCATCAAGGCTGAGTCATCGACAACCAATACTTTGATCATAGGCGGGGTTCACACTTAAATGCTATTTCGATTCTTATCCTTTGACCCGATTCAGCGCCTGGACTTCTTCTAAATCCAAAATCTGATCAATATCGAGCAACAGAATCATGCGTTTTTGTTTCTCTAGATTAGCCACGCGCCGAAATAGGCGTGCCGTTTCGCTAGAGAGATTAGGCGCTGGTTCGATAGCCTTGTGGGGGATCTTGAGCACCTCGGAGACCGAATCAACGATAAAGCCGATGCGCATTCCGTTTAGCATGAATACCATGATCCGCTGGCGATCATTACGTTCCAAGGACGGAAGGCCAAAACGCCGCCGTTGATCAATGACCGGCAGTACCGTACCGCGGAGGTTGATCACCCCCTCAATGAATCCCGGTGCCTTGGGTACGTGGGTGAGTTGCTCGGGTACCCGGACAATCTCCTGGACCGTACTAATGGGTACTCCATATTCCTCGGCAACCAGGCGGAAGACCACCATCTGTTCATCTTCTTCGGTGACGTTCACGGTTTGCACCTTTTCTTCCGTAGCCTCCTTCTTGTTCATCTCCGCTGCCGTATGCAGGGCATCACGCATCACATGGTGAGAAAACATTTTTTCCGCTGAGATGATCGACACCAAACGCTTGCCGTCATTAAGTCGACAGATCGAGGTAATCTCGCCCATATTACCGTCGCGGGCTAGAAGGGTGGGCATGTCATCGACAATTCGACGATTAACACGCAGCACCTCATTGACGGTGTCCATCACTACACCCACTGCCAAATGAGAATCACCGCTTTCGAGCGAGATCACCACGATGCGGTTATGCTCGTCAAGGCTCTGCATCTGCAGACTGAACATCCGCCGCAAACTTACCAGTGGCAATAATCGATTGCGCAGAGTCATTACTCCCAGGACATGACTCGGACTATTGGGCACATGGATAATCTGCTCCGGAACCTGGACAATCTCCTGGACCTGTTCAATGGCAATGGCGTATTCCTGCTTGGCCACCACAAAGCTGACCAGGTGGAGTTCGTCGTTCTCTTCGTGGGTGCTGGCATGAACGGTATCACGGGCTGTTTCTCCATTATCCGCGTCGTTATTGGTTTGGCTCCGTAGCAAATTGGCGAACCGTTCACGAATTAGCGTGGCAAAATCCAGGATCATCACCATGTCGTGACCGCTGACTCTTTTGAGCATTCCCGTCAGCAAGTCAGTATTCACGGTAGATTGAATGGCTTCCACGCCCTCAATCTGATCGGCTTCCACCGTGACGACACTGGCCACGCGGTCCACTACAAAACCTGCGGGGGTACCAAAATCGATGACCAGGGCGCGAGTAGCATCGTCGTGTGGCTTATCTTCAAAGCCAAAGAGGCGGCGCAAGCTAATGACGGGCAATACCTGTCCACGAAGATTGGCCAACCCCTCCAGACTGGGCGGGCTCATGGGTACGTGAACTACGGCAGGTACTCGGATAATCTCGCGCACTGGCGCCATGGGTACCGCAAAGATCTCTTTCCCGACAAAGAATGTGACGAATTGCCGCGCCTCAGTTGATTGGCCGGCATCTCCGCCGGCGACGGCATTTTTTTCAGTGGACATACTTTCTTCCTCCTCTCGGGGTAGACGCGCCGCGCCCCCTCGTCAGGGGGTCGCGACATGCTGCGAATTGATGCGTTTTTAAACGCTTTGCAATTCGTCAGCGAGAGAGGAAATCTCCTCGATAGCCGCTGCTAGCTCTTCTGCCCCTTGAGATTGCTGTTTGGCAGCAGCAGCGGCTTGACCAGAAGCCTGCTCGGCCTCGGTGGCGGCGGCGGCGACCTGTTCCACTCCCTTTTTTATTTCGACCAATGCCCCCACGATCTGCTCAGACGAAGCACTGATCTCTTGATTACCCTTGAGCACCTCGCCCATATCAGCGTCCATCGTGACCAGGCTTGCGGCAATTGGTTTGGTTTTTTCAACCTCGGCTGCGGCGTTGTTGGCAATTGCTTCCAAATCACGGCGTACCGCGCCAATCTGATCTTGGATCGATTTCACCATATCTTTGATACGGTCGGCGTTTTCCGCCGAGTCGTGGGCCAGGTTGCGAATATCGGTGCTAACCACAACGAAACCTTTGCCGAATTCTCCGGCACGGGCTGCTTCGATAGCGCCATTGACCGCGAGCATGTTGGTTTGAATCGACACGGTAGTAATCGAATCGACGATCTTGTCGATGCGTCGACTCACCAATTCCAGTGCGTTGATTTGCTCGCCGCTCTTGCGGGTATCTACCAATGCTTGCTCCACTCCTTCGACCAGCTCTTCCACCGCTTTCTTTCCCTGACGCATCACTCCTTGGATAGCGGTACTCCGTTCCACTGCTGCGTTGGCATTTTTGGTGGAGAGTTGGGCACTCTTTTCGATTTCAGTGACGGCTGCGGCAGATTCCTGGGCCGCCGACGATTGCTGCGCGGATCCTTTGCGAATCTGATCGAGAGCGGTGGAGATCTGCGCAGCGGCACGGTTGATCTCCTGCACTGCGGAAGACAATTCTCCGGCTGCGGAGGCAACCTCCTCAGCGCTCTTCGTGATGTCAGTACTATTTTTCAAATCCTCGGCCAGCCCCGAAAGATCCTGGGCGGCCTGTTCGGATTGGGAGAGGGCCTGATTTTGTTGGTCAATAGTCTTGACCGCTTCCTCACAGGCGGCGGATTGTTCCTGGGACGCTGCGGCAATTGCCTCCGCGCCTTTTTGGGCATCGCCGGCGGCTTGGTTGGCTTCCAGGGCACCGGTGAGGATCTGCTGCGCCCCGGTCATGATGGTGGCTAGATCGCCGCGTATCAGGTCAAGCTGTTGGGTGATGATGCTGCCCTTCTCGGCCTCGCTCTTAATGCTATCCGCCGAACGAATGATGCCATCGGAGATGACTTTGACCTCACTCTGGATCTGGCCGACCAGGTCTTGAATCTCTTTGGCGCTTTTTTCTGAGGTCTCAGCAAGCGTCCGCACCTCGTCAGCTACTACCGCGAACCCCTTACCATGCTGACCAGCGCGGGCGGCTTCGATAGCGGCGTTGAGTGCGAGCAGGTTGGTTTGGTCGGCGATACGGGCCACTGCCTTGACGATGTCGCCGATATTGGCGGCCTGACGTTCCAGTTCTGCTACCAACTTGACCGATCCGGTCTGCTGTTCCGCCGCAGCAGTCACGGCGACGACGGTCTTGGCAATCTCGCCGCTAACCCGGTTGGTGAGGTCCTGAAGCGCTTGAGACTTGTGGAGGGAGACCTCGGCGCCCCTCATCTGGGTAGTGATGGCCCCGGCGACCCGATTGACTCCCCGCAACGATTCCTGAGCCGCGCCGGAGGCCTCTTCGGCACCGGTCGAGATCTGATCCATGGCGCGTTTGAGTTCCTCAGCGGCCGAGGCGGCCTCGTTGATACCACTCGAGAGCTGGGTAGTGGCCGAGGCGATACGCTCCGCCGCTTGTTGCTGCTTGGCCAGGGTTCGTGCACGTTTACGCTCGGCCTCGGCCTGTTGAATCGTCTGCTGACGGGCGCCTCCTGCTGCGGTCCCCGCAGTTGTCCCTGTTGCTGCCCCACCGTTTGGCGTGGAGTTTCCAGTTTTCTGAAGAGTTTTTTTGACCAACGCCATCACACACCTCGCATTTTTAACAGCATTATCAATAAGTGAGCTCCCAGTTAAAAAAACTACCGGTAACTTGGAACGCACACGACCCACTATCCATACCAATTATATGCAGAAATGTTCTTTATCCATTATATTGACCACCTATTAGAGTTCATTTCTCGTTTTTCTTGAGATACGGAAAAATCACATTGGATTTAATGAGTTAGATGTTTACGTTATGCTAACGTTAATGAACTTTGAGTTAGTATTACCGCCCAGCATAAGGAACCTTTTAAGTGTAATTGATACAGCTATGCCAAACGCTGGCCAATTTCGTGGATCGCGCTGTATTTAAAATTCAAAACAAACAAATCCCGACAGACACAGTGGTTTCAATATTGGTTAGTTACAGCACTTTTTGATATTGAATAGTTACTTGTTACTTTTTTTACCAACATTTCATCCGTCCATATTAGATCTAGTGATCGGAATAATGAATATGAATAGTTAGGTAGCGATCCGAAATGGCGGCCAACTACTTTATTAAGGGGCGGTCCAATTTTGTTAACCCCTTCCTCTGTAGAGTAGCAAGGGGCGCAGTTGTTATTGTAGAGCTGAGCGCCGATAGCAACTGTATTATCAGCGGCGTGGCTCAGCAGTGAAATTGTTGCAAAAACAAAAGTGATTGTAAAACCTAAAGAGGTATGTGTGGTGGGTTTCATATAGCTACCGGTTTTACATTACTGAGGTGTAACGGGTAGAAAGTCTTTTGTTATGAAGGCGGCAATCTTTCTCGTAAGCTAAGAAACATTGTATATAGCAAAGCCATTATAAAGCGATTAAACCCACGACACATTCAATTGATTTCCGTCGCAAAGTGTTCGCCATACAAGAACAAGAACAGCTCACCTACGCAGAAATCGCAAGCCGCTTTGGAATTGGGATTGGGATTGGGATTGGGATTGCCACTTTGACGCGGTGGCGTTCACGCCTGGAACCAAAACTAACTCGTGACAAACCCGCCACGAAAATTAATAGGGAATCGCTGGCGCGTGATGTTGCAATGCACCCTGACGCCTATCAATTCGAGCGAGCTAAACGTTTAGGGGTGAGTAGGAGCGGCATTGGTCAAGCATTAAAACGCATGAGAATCAGCTATAAGAAAAAAACACTATCACACCCAAAAGCAAATGAAGAGAAGAGAACAGCCTTTCAAGAGCGAATGGAAGTATATGAAGCAGAAGGGAGAAGCATAGTTTTTGTCGATGAGGCTGGATTCGCGGTGGATATGCCACGCCGCAATGGCTACGCGCCGATTGGCAAGCGTTGCGTTGGCAAGCAAGATTGGAATGCTAAAGGGCGAGTGAACGCCATTGGAGCGTTGATTGGTATGTGTCTAGTCACGGCAACGCTCTTTACCGGGACCATCAATAGTAATGTGTTTTACTCTTGGATCACCCAAGATTTACTCCCAAAACTTCCTCCCAATTGCGTTCTTGTGATGGATAACGCAACTTTTCATAAACGATTGAACATTCAACAATCCATCAAAAATGCGGGCCATATTCTGGGATATTTACCCCCCTTATTCGCCAGATTTCAATCCCATCGAACATAAGTGGGCGCAATCTGAACCAGTCCCCTCTTCTGCGGCCTACTCCCTTCCCGTTTACGGGGAGGGCTGGGGAGGGGGCAAGTAGGTGGCAACTTGAGTTATTCTTAATTCTTATTTTAATTCCTTCACGAAGCACCTTTGGTGGTCGTCCGCGACGACCAGAACGAAATACCTCGCAACAAATTCCGAATAACAAATTTCCATAACGGCGCTCACCATCCGTAACTAATGTAATGTCCCTTGTTTGCTCAACAACATTCCTAAGAATCTGTATTGCATAGAAAAACAGTGCGCGATCCTTTTTTCCACACCCTAATGCCCAAATAAAACGACTAGCACGCTCCATCAGCATAATCGTCCAGCCTTCGCTCTCTTCCACCGGAACGTTCTTATTTACTTTTGTGTATAGTTCATCTCCCTCAATCACCTGGGAAATAAACTGATGCACCAGTGCATAGATCATCAAAGTTCCTTTTAAATCAGAAAGTTTTCTCTCCCATTCTAATAACGTATTTTTTGCTATTCCAAAAAGTCGGCAGGCAGCGTTAAAGCCAATTCCCTCACTTCGCGCCTGGAGTACCTTTGCAATCAGGCTTATGGGTTTTTTTATATTCTCCATAAATGTTCCTTTTGTTTCTGAAAAAACATTCCGACAGCTATTGCATTCATAAAGATTTCTGCTGCCGTTGCTGGATGTATTATAAGTTTTGGAGATACGGCAGTCTTCAGAATTGCAATGAAGGCAGCGGATTGTGGTCAACATTAAGAGCTTCTTCAAATTATCAGGAAATGGGATGATTTTAGCTTAAGATAGAATAGCGTATAATTTTCAATCCATTATAGCAAGAATCAAAATAGACCAGTGCCCGAAAGAGAACGCTGTACTACCGAGGAAATCTTCGCAAATTATGCGTAATCATTTTATGGTGGCTTTGCTATAGGTTTCAACCTGACTCCACTTTTGATATCCACTCGAATTAATTGTCGATTAGCAACGGCGAGATGCTAAATGATGTCGGGAGTGTGAGAAATACCTATATGTCATGGAGATAAATACCTATATTTAGGTATGAACTACGGTCCCTGGCCAATGCAAGACGTGATAATGTTTTGGTCAACATCGACAGAAATGAATTTTTCGGGGCCATTCTTCTCGCTATTCATCATAAAATCAGTCAAGGTATTTTTATTGGCCCTGAACCTCAATGGTGATGCTGATTCTCCAGGGAAATGGCACGATTTCGCGACGGTAAAGTTTGTGGGCCAACTAGACAGACTATTGATAGTTAATGATATTCGTGCTGAATCAGGTTGCACAATGCTATTTACCATGGTCGCGGTGTCGTTATCCTTCCTGCCTACCCAACTGTTCGATACAATCCGCCGGTCATGGTCGCTGCTCTAAGAGGACATCCGGCACAAAATATGCATAAAGCTTGACAAACAAAAGCTCTTCTGCTGAATGGTTATTCTATTGATAGATTTATAGTAGTTTCTTATAGAAGTGACCATACGGATCTGACAATTCCTTATATCACTCTCTGCTAGCGCACCATAGCTATATGGGATTAACTAATTCTTACTCTATTGTGGCTCTAAAATTTTGTAAAGTTATAATGTGTACAATTATACCTGCCTGGAGAAAGTAACATGGAACATCAAGAGATTTCAGATAAATTTTGGAAGAAAGTTAAACCCTTGCTGGATCCATTCGTGCGGAAGAAATCAGGTGGCAGTCCGCCTATAGACTTCCAGATCATTCTAAATGGTATTCTACACATTCTTAAAACAGGCTGTCAGTGAAATTGCCTACCACATATCTATGGCTCAAAGAGTACAATTCATGAGCACTTTCAACAATGGGAGGCTGCTGGCGTTTTTCGTGAAATTTTTCGTTTAGATTATTATGAATATTAATAACTTAAAGTCGTTAGGTGGGAATGGCAGTCTATGGATGGTTCATTGGTACAAGCGCCCGTACGAGGGCAGATAGTATGTTTGGCGGAAGAAGGATTAGGACATAATCCGACCGAGAACGTAGCGGAAGTAAATTCCATTTGCAGGTGAATCAAGATGGAATACCTTTGGGAGTAGTTGTTGTTGGAGCCAATATCCACGATAGCAGTTTAGTCTCCTTAACGTTGGCAACCGATATTCTCCCACGCCCTAAACCGACGCCAGAACGTCCCCAAAATATGTGCTTAGATAAAGGGTACGACTACCCTCGCGTCGAAAAAGAAGTGAGGGAAAATGATTATGTTCCACACATTCGCCGCATTGGTGAAAAGAAAATCGGGAAAGGAAAGAAAGCGCGTACCGCCCGACGCTGGGTGGTCGAGCGAACAATTGCCTGGGTGAAAGGTTTTCGGGCGATTCGTACCCGTTACATCTGTAAAGCAAGAAATTACTTGGCGATGGTCCATTTAGGTTGTGCATTAGACCTTATCGGAAACCCCCTACCTAGCTCTGCCGGACAACGCAACCTCATGATTTATATTGACTGTGGTGGGTGATGAGGAGGTTTCCGATAAGGTCTAATTAACCCAAGTTGCCACCTACTTGCCCCCTCCCCAACCCTCCCCGTAAACGGGGAAGGAGTAGGCCGCAGACCTCCCCCCGTTTACGGGGGGATTGAGGGGGGACGATTGGATGCGATCCCGAATTTTGAA
>CAUYTY010000207.1 GCA_963575655.1 Gammaproteobacteria bacterium
GTCTAAAGGCTGAGACTCACCTCATCCTCGCAGCTTTACGCTGGTGGCCCGACTTGGATTAATTAAGGTTTTGAGGACTTTGGCCGAGTCGTGCCAGGCTCGTCGTGGGGGCGTCGCCCGAAGAGGATTGCGTCTGGATTGTTGCGCATCGCCTGGGCTAGATCGCTCAGGTTGATGGTAAGGGACTGAAGATTTTCAACCAGGGTGGTGATATTGGTGGCAAGACTACGCAATACAAACTCGCTGTCACGTGTCATACGGCGCAAGTCGCTGGCATTATCTGCAGTCAGGGTCGAAATCTGACCGAGCAGAGTATCAGCACGCTTACCCGTGATTTGGATCTGTTCCAGGCTAGTACGACTCATTTGCAGGGCCTTACGTGTCTCCTCGCTAAGACTGGTCAGGTTACGAGCGATCTGGCTGCGTTTGATCTCTTCGTGGAGCGTTGCAAGGGTTGCGTCCGCTTGTGCCAGGACCGTCTGCCCTTTGGCCAACACCGCGCTTACCGTAGCATTTCGCGGCCGGGTGGGGTCGCCAAGGACCTGATTCACCGTCATCGTTGCCTGAGTCGCTTGTTCCGCCAGGGTATTGAGGCGATCCAGCAATGCGTCCGCCTTGAGACCCACCCTAGTAACAACATCAAGTAGGTTGGGTGGCAACGGGGCATTCGGGACCAAATCACCAGACTTGAATAACGTCTCCGAATGCCCAGGCTCAAGGCTAAGTCGTACTACGTCGAGGGGGTGGGATTGATAAAGCGCCACTTGGCTATCGTTCGGGATCAGATAGCGACGGTCAAGACGGATCGAAACATCAAAGCGACGCATCGATTCGTCAACCGGTTGAATAGCCACTACATGGCCCACCGAAAACCCTGACATCAATACCTCTGCCCCCATCCGTAGCCCACCAACACGCGCCAATTGAGTACGGAGGACGAGAGTATCGGAGAAATAGGTGTTTAATACGACACCGCCCAGAAAACCCAATACTAAAACGACCAGTACAACCATCCCCAGACGCTGATATTTCTGATGTTCTTGGTTCATGGTGGGCGACTGGATGGGAAAACAGTGAACCAACTTTCGTCGTCAAAGATCTCTTTTAATATCGGATCCTGGAGACGTTGAGCGGTGAGAAGGTGCAGGTCACCATGGAAAGCCAACCGCCCTCCATGCAACACCGCAATGGTATCGGCAATTCGAGCAATCTCCGGCAGGTCACTACTCGCCAATACGATTGTTGTGCCTTGCTGGGTGCGTAGCTGATTAAATAAACGATTGAAGGTTAAGACCGTCTGAAGGTCTAAACCGGTGGTAACCTCGTCGCAGATTAGTAATCGTGGCTCGGTCGCCAATGCCCGAGCGAGGGCGACCCGCCGGGTTAGTCTCATCGATAATTGATGCGGTACGAAATCACGATACTCGCTCAATTGGAGCTGGTTAAGCCACTGCTCGGCGCGTCGGTTCAATTCAGGTGGGCGTACCCCGCGTCGCGCCAAAGGTAGTTCGATATTCTCGCTAACCGTAAAACCATCCAGTAGCCCCCCCTCCTCGAATACTACCCCGATATCCAAACGTAAGGCGCGCCGTCCCTCTTCGCCAATAGCTTCCGTGTCTTTGCCAAACAACCGCACCCTACCGCTATTGGGACGCACCAGCGTTGATAATAAGTTGAGCAACGCACTCTTACCAGAGCCGGCAAGCCCCGTCACCGCAAGCAGACTACCTGGTACAACGGACAACGATACCCCATCGATCAACACTCGCCCGTCGGCATGGGACACAACATCAATCAGTTCTAGTACAGGGATAGTATCCATCAATCGATTGGACATTGAATAAGGCAAATCGCGACGTGTGGGTCACGCAAAATTCCAAAGATCTGGTAAATAGGCGACAACCCGGATTACTCAATTCGCACTAGAATCATTCATTCTCTAATGAAGGTAAGGTCCCATACCCGATGTCCCAGGCGTAGACCTCGACTCTCAAAACGGGTTGGAAACCGTTCTGATAGTCGAGGACTAAAAACTCCCGCTCCTGCGGAATTCCTCCAACCGGGCATCCCTGACAATACTGTCATCATCTGCATTGCGTAATCTTCCCAATCCGTTGCCAAGTGCAACTGTCCACCCGCCGTGAGTTTTGTTCTCAGTAGTGTCACAAAGTCAGAGTGAATCAATCGACGCTTGTGGTGGCGCTGTTTTGGCCAAGGGTCAGGGAAAAGGATATAAACCCGCTCTAATGCGCCATCGGGAATGTAATCGTGCAAAACATCCACGGCATCGGCGGCAAACAGTCGCACATTGCTCAGTCCTTCGGCCTGCAAGCGTCCACATAGGCTACCAATTCCCGGACGATGAACCTCAATACCCAATAAATCTACGGTGGGATGAGCTGCCGCGAGATTCGCTAGAAAGTCTCCGCTTCCGAAGCCAATTTCCAACCACACCGGGGCACGCCGCCCAAATACCGTGGACAAATCCAGCGCCTCAGTGGTCACCTCCAGACCATAATGGCCCCAGAGTATGTCCAAATTGCGCCGCTGGGCGTCGGTCATACGCCCCTGACGGCGCACGAAACTACGCACCGGACGCAGAATAGAAAGGGGAGGCATTACTTAATCGATGCAAGACTTCATCAGAAGAACAATCCATCCAAGGGAGAGGACGCCGAGGCATAGGCCTTGCGTGGGATACGCCCCGCTAGATAGGCCGCACGACCCGCCTCTACCGCGCGCTTCATGGCGGAGGCCATCAACACCGGATTTCTCGCAGAGGCGATGGCGGTATTCATCAGCACCCCATCACAACCCAGTTCCATGGCCACGGCAGCATCCGAGGCAGTTCCTACCCCTGCATCCACCACCACCGGGACCTTGGCATTCTCCACGATCTGTCTGATATTGAAGGGATTACGAATCCCCAACCCAGAACCGATGGGGGCCGCCAACGGCATCACCGCGACACAACCCAACGCCTCCAAACGTTGCGCCATGAGCACATCATCCGTGGTGTAAACCATCACCTCGAACCCCTCTTTTACCAGAACCTCCGTGGCCTTGAGGGTCTCTACCAGATCCGGATAGAGGGTCTTTTGGTCTCCCAGTACTTCTAGTTTGACCAGGGTATGACCATCCAACAGTTCACGAGCGAGGCGGCAGGTACGAATCGCCTCCTCTGCGGTGTAACAACCCGCCGTGTTGGGCAGCAGGGTGTAGCGGTCCGGGGATAAGACATCCAACAGATTAGGTTGGCTGGGGTCTTGGCCGAGGTTGGTACGACGCACCGCGACGGTCACAATCTCCGCCCCGGCGGCCTCGGTCGCTAGGCGTGTTTGCTCCAGATCGCGATATTTCCCGGTTCCGGTGAGCAATCGGGAGCGATAGGCTTTGCCCGCGATTACTAAAGGGTCATCGCCAGGTACATAGGGATTGTCAATCATCGGTGTCCCCGAGAAATCCCGCCCTTCAGGGCGGGGAGGAAAGGGGACGGTTTTCTCCGCCCCTTTGGATAGCAAAAACTTTAGAAGTTGCCGGTCTTTCCCGGCTGTCAGCCCGTAAGGGCCTAGTGACGCACACCTTGCGGTGTGGCTCCCCTCGCTCGCTTATTCGTGGGTTTTTGTACCCTTTCGGGTCCATCCTTGGCAGCAGCACTGGCTTCGACCCCGTATGCCTGTTTAACCACTGACCGCAGTGTCCGGAACTGAGGAAGCATCCCGGAGTGCCTATACACCGCTTGCGCGGATTCCACGATAAGGTCTCGTCGCAAAGCGACGGAGCTGGTCAACTTCAAGACTTGCTTTCACAAGCCTCGCCCTTTGGGGCGGGGTAGTTGACGCTGAATGATTCCATCTTGCCCTCCACCACCAATGGCGTGGACGACCTCTACGCGGTCGCCGGGACGCAGGCGGTGGCTGGGGTAGACACTGCGCGGTACGACCTCTAGGTTTACCTCTATCGCCAAGCGTCGTCCCGTAAGCCCGAGGGACTCGACCAGTTCGGTGAGGTTGAGGCCGTCGCGTACTTGTTGCGGTTGCCCGTTGAGGAGAATTTCCATGCTGCCTAGCCTAAGACCTGTCCCACGTGCGGTCAACGTAGTCAGAGTCAGTTATTACCATGGTTATTAGGAGTTTTTTTGGGAAGTTTCATCGGAGATTCCCGCCTGTGCGGCGTTTTCCAACATTTTGCGGAAGGCAGTAAATACCTTTCGCATCGCTGGTTTCTTATAAGGGAAGATATCCTCAGGGTCGAGGGCGTGAACGACCATAGAATTATCTATCTCAAATAGCAACAATTCGCCAGACTGTGTCTCCGCGCAATCGATGCCAAAATAAGACAGTCCGATATGTTCGTAGATAGTCTTCAGAGCAGGGCCATGACGAACCGCGAAATCGCTATCGAAAGTTTCCATACAGTGGGCCTCCTCCACACGTTTGGCAGCACTATCGCTCATCCCGGCATTAGCGTAGTGAATAACCCAATGTTCGGAAACCGCAAAATGACAAATAAAGGGTACCCCCTCGATTAATACGACTCGATATTTGCGGAATAGACCATCACGGGACCGGTAGTCAACGAAGCGGGAGATATAGAAACCCTGATCTGGAACTCGTTGCAGATATGCGGCAATATCCTCCACCGTCATCATCTTCTCTAGGTTAGTCCCGGCATGTGACCCAATGGGGCGAATGATAATTGGAAATCCACCGTCAGGCAGAACAGAGAATATTGCCTTCTCACCGCTCGCTAGGGCCTGTAGATCCGCCCGACTGAGGCGTACCGACAGCGGCATCTCGATACCGGACAGTCCTTGGAAAATAGCACAAACCCGGTCGCGGGAGAGGCGCGAGATACCCTCAGGATAATTGATCACCGGACGCGGCCAATCGGTCATGTAGAAAGTTAATTGTTGGAGCAGGGATTGACTTTCATCAGACTCACCCACCGCCACCATCATGACATCATGATCCGGAATGGTCGTTGGCCAATCGGCATCCGGCAAGAGGTAAAGTAGTTGTAGAGAGACATCCGAATCCTCGACCAAAAGTTCTACCGGCGTATTCGCCATGAAGTCGCCCGGCCCCATCACAACCAATAGGCGTAGACCAGGCGTAGCTCCCTGCGCGGACAGGGAATACAATGCCTGAAGCTTGATTGCCTCCATCTGTATCGCTAAACCATTCTCACGATTGCCAATCAATTGCAGAACCGTTGAGAAATCCAGGTAGGCATAGGCATCTGACGGATTCTCCAGGGCACGCGCCAACAGTGCCTGACCTAGCGGGATGAGATTCTCCCCGTTGTAACAACGACGCATTAAGGCAGCCACACCATTCAGAGGCGGCCAGGTTTCGGGATCATCATGCACAGTTTCTTGATTCATTTTCTCCATCCAAGTAAGTAATTACGCCCGACGAACACTACCCAGGGCAATAACCCCCGCGAGCAAGGCGTCGAGATCTTGCGAGCGTGTACGATGATTAAAGATAGCAACACGAATAGCGAGTTGACCATTGATCGTTGTGGTTGACGGCGCCGCAATGCCCAATTCTTGTAGATCGGCAACAATGGCCGTATTCACTAGGTCAGAATCGTCACAACAGAAGCGGAAACACACAATGTTGAGCGCAACGGGGGCCAGCAATTCAAGGTCGGGACACGTCTCAATCCGCTCCACCAGATAACGCGCCAGACGACACATTTCAGAGATTGCCTGCCCCAGTTTCTCTCCACCGTAGACCTTAAAAGTAAACCAAGTGGCCAAGGCACGAAAGCGCCGTGAGAGATCCGGACCAAAATCACATGGCCACGGCGAACCACCGGCTAATCCACGCGCCTCACGGCGCAGATAGGCAGCAGGAGCGGCAAACGTATCCTGATGCTGAATGGAATCGCGAACCAGAAGAAATCCTGCATCATAGGGGACCTGCCCCCATTTGTGGAAATCAAAGGCCAGGGAATCGGCACGTTCGATGCCTTTCAGACGCTCGGCAATATCCGCCACCAATATTCCCAAGGCCCCGTAGGCACCATCTACATGAAACCATAACGCCTCACGCTGTGCGATATCGGCAAGTGCCATTAGATTATCTATCGCGCCAACATCCACTGTCCCTGCAGTACCCGTGAGAAAAAAAGGCCGGAGACCCGCAACCCGATCTGCGGAAATTGCGGCTTGTAATTGCTCGATATCGAGTTGATGGCAGTCATTAACGGGGATGAGACGCAATGCTGCACTACCTAACCCAGCAAGATCCATCGCGCGAGCTACACAACCATGGGCTGCTGTCGAGGTATAGGCAACCAGGTCGGAACCATGCGCCCGTAATCCCTCCTTTCGCACCAGGGGTCCCAATGCAGCCCGGCGAGCGATCAATAGCCCCATCAGATTGGCCATAGAGCTACCGGTCACGAATACACCGCTGGCCGTCTCTGGAAAACCGAATAACTCGCGCATCCAACGCACGATCTGGCGTTCAACCTCAACCGGCATTTGGTTACGCCCGCCGAGATTGGCGTTCAGGCCAGCCGCCAACATATCCGCCAACATGCCAACCGGCGTACCACCCCCGTGAACCCATCCCATAAAACCGGGGTGCACATTGCCTACCGCATAAGGCAACACCTTGTTCATAAAGGTGTTGTGTGCCTCGACCAGGCTACTGGAGTCGATTGGGAAAGGTTCGTCAATGCTAGCCCGGATCGCTGGTGGTATCGGTTGCCACACCGGACGCCGGCGGATGTGCTCCACATAGTCCAGCACGTCGTCCAGCATTCGGTGACTCTGCGCACGAAAAACCGCCCAGTCTTCCGGATCTAGTGACTCCTCGATGTTCTTTTTCATGCCAAGCGTCACACCTAAGGGTCAGCGGCAAATACGGGCAGCGCCACAGCATCATAAGTGGCCATGATGACACACCTTAAACATCTAGCCACATAGGGGGATATACCACCGCCTACCTCAGTAGTGCCACTCTTCCTGCTAGCGGCTACCTCACTCGCGGTTACCATATTTATATAATGATTTATAACCGCACAATAATCTCACCCAATATCTTTGTGATGAAGCTAAAAATTTACGCGCCAACCCCTAAAGTTTCCGACGTATCACGCGATAACGGGAATGAATACGAGGCAAAGCTGTGACATTCTTCGTATCCGTAGAATAGGTGCCGGTTTTGGCACACCAGCAAACAGTATCATCGCCCCTCCTGACTATCGGTCCGGGCACCAAGTGGAGTAGCCGTCATGGCAAGCGTCATTAATACCAATGTTGCCTCCCTGTTCTCACAGCGGAGCCTTGGCAAGAGCCAGGATGCACTGCAGACCTCTCTGCAGCGCTTGTCCTCTGGTTTGCGTATCAATAGTGCGAAGGACGATGCGGCGGGGATGTCCATCTCCGAGCGCATGACTTCGCAGATCAATGGTCTCGATCAGGCCACCCGCAACGCCAACGACGGTATCTCGCTGACCCAGACGGCGGAAGGCGGCCTCAACGACATCACCACCTCGTTGCAACGCCTGCGTACCCTAGCGGTGCAATCGGCCAATGCCTCGAATACCAACGTCGACCGTGATGCCATCCAGACGGAATCGAAGCAACTGACGTCGGAGATTGATCGCATCGCTGGTCAGACTAACTTCAACGGTATCAAGCTGTTGGACGGTTCATTCAAGACCCAGAAGTTCCAGACTGGGGCGGATGCGAACCAAACCATCTCGGTCGGCATGGGTAACGCTCGCATCAGTAAGTTGGGCGTCACTGATACGACCTCCCTTTCGTCCAAACAAGGATTCCTAGCATCGGCAGGGGCAACGGCGGATTCCGTGTCCCTAAAGAACGGTGATCTGGTCCTCAATGGCGTCACCATCAACGCTGCCGTGGTTGCAGACGATACCGCGTCTTCCACTAATAAAAATCTGTCGGCTATCGCCAAGGCAGCGGCCATCAATAAGGCGTCCAGCCAGACCGGTGTGACCGCGACGGTGAACGAGAACTCGGCCAGAGGGGTGGCGATGTCTGCCCCTGCCGCAGCGGTAGGTAGCACAACCTTCCTGATCAACGGCGTGACCATTACCACGTCAACCTCCACCAACACCTCCGCGACCCGCCAAGCGGTAGTCGACGCCATCAATGCCCAGAGTGGTCGTACCGGAGTGGTAGCAACCAACACCGGCACCGATACCGAGGGCGTAACCCTCAAGGCTGCCGATGGTCGCAACATCGATGTGTCCGCCAGCGCCAATAGTGTCACGACCGGTGTAAAGTCGGGATTCTTCATTGGTAGCTATACCTTGTCGTCAACCAAGGCCATCGATGTCCAGGAAGGTGCGGGTAACATCGCTCACGCCGGCTTTACTAAGGGTAATTATGACCCCCAGACTGCCTATGCGTCTAACTCAACGGTGAGTGATGCGGGTACAGACGCGGCGGGCGTCAAAACCTCGCGTACGGCCGCCTTCTCAACCGGCGATTTTAAGATTAACGGTGTGCTCATAGGTGCATCGGTAGCAACCGACGATACGGCGTCAAAGACTAACAATGCGGCTAGCGCTATCTCCAAGGCAGCGGCAATCAATCGCCTCACTTCTTTCACCGGCGTAACCGCCAAAGCCAACGCTACAGAGGTGCGCGGAGTCTCCGGCGGCATGACTTCAGCCGATACCACTGGAAAACTGTCAATAAATGGCGTGACCACAGATACCATCACTACTACTGGGGTCAGTACGGCCATTGCCCGCCAAAACACCGTGAATGCCATCAACGCCATTTCCGGGCAGACTGGGGTTACCGCTGTCGATAGCGGTACGAACACCTACGGTGTGAGGCTGATGGCGGCCGATGGACGCAACATCACAGTCAGCAATGATGGAACCGGGCTTACAGCAACCGCTACCGGCCTGGGTAAGATCCAGGATTCTTACTACGGTTCGCTCACTCTATCTTCGGGTAAGTCATTCAAGATTGAGGCAGGTATCAATAACACCATTGATACAGCTACCGCAGCAACGGCTACTGCCAACGGATTGGATCACTTGGGTATGGGAGCAGCTACCTACGGCGGTACCCGTACCGGTAGCACCCTGGCCGATGTTGACCTAAGTACCGCAGAGGGAGCTACGTCCGCCTTGTCGGCTATCGATAATGCCATTAGCACCGTTAATACCCAACGAGCCAACCTAGGTTCGATCCAGAACCGCTTCACCTCCACCATTTCAAACTTGGGGAACTCTTCGGATAACCTGACCTCAGCCCGTTCGCGCATCCAGGAC
The DNA here is from genome assembly GCA_963575655.1 of Gammaproteobacteria bacterium. Taxonomy (NCBI): domain Bacteria; kingdom Pseudomonadati; phylum Pseudomonadota; class Gammaproteobacteria; species Gammaproteobacteria bacterium. The sequence goes on from CAUYTY010000207.1 coordinate 9,277, forward strand.
GCTGACTTCGCCCAGGAAACCGCCAAACTCAGCCGCAACCAGATCCTGCAACAGGCTGGCGTGGCAATGTTGGGTCAGGCCAACCAACTCCCGCAACAGGTATTGAGCTTGCTCCGTTAACATCTTTCATGGATTCGGGGCAGGAAGCCCCGGTCCATGGCTCTAAGGTATAAAAATCGTCTGATGTGGGTTATCTTCTGTGTTGCGGAATAAAATGGTTATGCGGTAGCGTCGTGATCGGTAACATGCGACCATATCGATAGGCCCTTTGAAACCTCAAGGCGTATTCCACCTTTACGGTGGGCGCATCCCTCGTCAAGCGTAAGTAATTACAATACGGTGGTTGTACCGTAAGAGCAGGTGAAATGTGAATATCAGCTCAGCAACTGCGGCTGCAAATATAGGGGTAACAACACCAACACAACCCGCTGTGGCGACTCGCCAAGTTCAGGACGATACGCTTCAGCCCAATGGAGGAGCCGGGGTCGCCGGCCGGATCCTAGCCAAAACCGGAAACACCGAAACCGTTGCCGCTGTACAAGATCCTCAGCAGACGCACGAAATAGGTAAAGGGCAGGGCAAGGGTCAACCTAAAAAAGAACAAGTGGAACAAGCAGTTTCTTCTGTAAATGACTACATTGACAAATTGCGTCACCGTGAGCTGACCTTCTCGCTGGATGATAAAAATGGACAAATGGTAGTTAAGCTCGTAGACACGGAGACTAAAAAGGTAATTAGACAGATCCCACCGGAATACATGTTGCGCCTTGCCGACACCATCGGCAAAGATAAAGGTTGGTTGGTCGAACAGAAAGCATAGTATCCAGAAGTTTGCTTCCGACCAGCGTTCCACCATCTGCGTTATGACTTTACCGATCTTCTAGTGGACTCTACCATTTTTCTGGTAAAATCGGTGTGGGAACTGACCGGGTAGGAACTAGTTGCCGATACCAGGTACGGCAACTTCGGGTAAACTCCTTTCCCATAGCATGTACTAATCTCGGTTCTAGGGGGTGCCCGGTAGTATCATGGTTCCATGATAGTTACGAGCGTGTCTTGTGCGCAGGAGAAAAAGCCGTCCTGCTCATTGCGGAGCAATTTATAAGTGACCGGCCTGTCCATAAAGATGGTGCCAGGTCTGTTCGCTTCATTAGCTGCCGAATGCGTACCGTGCCTACGCCCTGTTAAAGCTCCCAACTGCTGGATACGCTCTCCGAATCACTGAGGCCGGATACCCACTGAAGTAGGCATCGTCATGGCAAGCGTCATAAATACGAATAATGTTGCGTCTCTATTTTCGCAAAGGATCCTGGGTAGAAGCCAGGACGCGTTGCAGGTCTCCCTGCGGCGCTTGTCCTCGGGACTTCGTATCAATGGCGCCCGAGACGATGCCGCAGGAATGTCCATATCAGGACGCATGACCGACCAGATCAATGGTCTCGATCAGGCTACGCGCAATACCAATGATGGCATTGCCCTCACCCAAACCGCAGAGGGGGGATTGAGCGATATTACAACCTCGCTCCAACGCCTACGCGTACTGGCGGTGCAATCCGCCAATGCCTCCAATACCACAGTCGATCGCACCGCACTCCAAACCGAATCAAAACAATTGACAGCGGAGATCGATCGGATCTCCACCCAGAGCAATTTCAACAGCATCAAGCTATTAGACGGATCCTTCAAGACCAAACACTTCCAGATCGGGGCGAACGCCAATCAGACGATCGCAGTTACTATCGATAGCGCACGTGTCACCAAACTGGGCGTCACCGATACCACGTCGCTCTCATCAAAGCAGGGTTTCCTGCGGTCGGCTGGAGAGACCGCTGATGCGGTAAATCTCAAGCTCGGCGACCTCGTCATTAACGGTGTGGCCATCAGCACACCAGTCGTTGAAGACGATAAATCTTCTTCGATTAATAGAAATCTCTCGGCCATCGCCAAGGTAGCCGCTCTCAATAAGGTATCCAGCCAGACCTACGTAACCGCTACGGTGAATGCAAACATCGCACGCGGGATCGGTATGTCCGCCACTCCAGCGGGGAGTGCTAGTGCGACTTTTCTTATCAACGGCGTAACCATTACTGCGGCTACCGCTAGCAACAATTCCGCGACTCGCCAAGCGGTGGTCGATGCCATTAATGCGAAAAGTGGTCATACCGGCGTACAGGCAATAAACACTGATAGCGATGCCGGGGGAGTTGTCCTCAAGGCGGCAGATGGACGCAATATTGACGTATCCTCCAGCATTAATAGCGTAGCCACTGGTGTCATGACTGGCTTTTTCATCGCTAGCTACACCCTATCTTCGACCAAGACCATCGATGTGCAAGACGGTGTGGGGAGTAGCGCACGTGCTGGTTTCACTAGGGGAAGCTACGACCCGCAAACGGCCTACACCTCCAACGTAGCCATAAGCGATAGCGGCACCGACTCTGCGGGTAATAAAAGTACGCGTACCTCGGCATTTGTGACCGGCGACTTTAGAATCAATGGGGTACTCATTGGGGCATCAGAGACAGCAGATGACTCTTGGTCAAGCACCAATAATGCTGCCAGTGCCATCGCCAAAGCCTCGGCTATCAATCGCCTCAGCGGCTTTACTAACGTAACTGCTCGGGCTAACGCTACCGAGGTGCGTGGGGTTTCTGGTGGCATGGTCGCCACCAATACCACCGGCAGGCTATCCATCAATGGGGTACAGACTAGCGCCTTTACCACCACAGGGATAAGTACGACCGTTGCGCGTCAGAATACTGCCAACGCCATCAATGCTCTTTCCGCACAAACGGGTGTTTCTGCTATTGATACTGGCACGGACACCTTTGGTGTCAGACTGATAGCGGAAGACGGTCGCAATGTCGTAATCAGTAACGACGGGGGGGGATTGACCGAGAGTAATACAGGTTTGGGTACAGTCCAGAATTCCTACTATGGTTCACTCACACTCTTCTCGGGAAAGTCTTTTACCATTTCATCAGGCACCAACAATAATGGGGTAGATCACTTGGGTATAGGGACGGGTACCTATGGTGGCACGCGCACCGGTATGGCACTCTCCGATATCGATCTGAGTACCGCGGATGGCGCAACAGCAGCCCTATCCGCCATTGATAACGCCATTAATACTGTCAACACCCGACGATCCGACCTAGGAGCGATCCAGAATCGTTTCGTTTCCACAGTATCAAATATTGGATCCTCTTCGGATAACCTGACTGCGTCCCGTTCCCGGATCCAGGATACAGATTTCGCTCAAGAAACTGCCCAGATCACGCGTAATCAGATTCTGCGCTATTCCAGCGTGGCAATGCTTGGTCAGGCGAATCAAATGCCGCAACAAGTATTGGGCCTGCTGTTACGCTACTAAAATAATCTGCTGCCATCTGATGACGTTCGAGAGATCAACGTTGTAACCCACTTAGCCCCTGATCAGATGCAACAACTCTAAAAGGATCTCCACAAATTTATTGGCGTGAATCTTTACTATTCTGGGAAAAACAAAGCCTCCCCTTTCTGACCTTAACCTAACCTGCACTGCAGGGACTACCAAAAAGCGAAAGAGAATTATGAGCATCGGTTCAGTAGCGACAGCGGCAAATGTAGGAGCGCCCATGCCAATCCAGCCCGCTGGAGCAGCCCGTCAAGTTCAGGACGGCGATGCATCCAGCCAAACACAGGGCAGAATTGAGGCTGGGACTGGTGGTAGTCAACCCCCTAAGGCAACGCACGGACCTAGCGAGGCGGGCGCCGCCACGACCACTGCTGCAGTGCAAGACCCTCACAAGACAACGAGTGCGGATGACAAAAAGCGGGACAAGAATCAGAATGTTGATAAGGAACAAGTAGAAAAAGCCGTCTCTTCGGTAAATGACTACATTAAGAAATTGCGCCACCGGGTGCTCGAGTTTTCCATGGATGAGAAGAATGAGCGCATGGTGATCAAGATTATGGACACCGACACCAAAGAGATGATCCGGCAAATCCCATCGGAAGAGATGTTGCGCCTCGCCGATAGCCTAGGCAAGGATAAAGGTTGGCTACTAGAGCAGAAGGCATGATCTGTACCGCCGATATTCCATATTCCATGAGAATATCGTTGCATAACAGCATTTTCACAGGAAAAGTGTTGATCCTGATGTCTTACGTGGATTAGAAAACCGTACCAATAGGTACCATCGCCACCTTATGCGAGCCGTTTAACTATTCCTTATGGCGTGATTGGTGGGGGCTCTCCCCCAAAGCGAGTAAGTTATGTCCGGTATCGTCTCAGCAGGCATCGGATCGGGACTGGATATCACCGGTTTAGTCGGGCAGTTGGTCCAATCCGATGGAGCGCCTCAGCTCAATCGACTGAACACCAAAGAGGCTAAATTACAGGCCCAGTTATCCGCAATGGGCACCCTCAAGGGTTCGTTGAGTGACTTCCAGAACGCAATGAGTGGACTCAGTGATATGTCCAGCTTTCAGTCGCTCACGGCCAGCTCTGCCAACACCACCTTGTATACCGCCAATGCTGACGCAAATGCCACTACGGGTACCCACAGCGTAGAGGTAAAGGAGCTCGCGGCAGCCCATCGCATCGCCTCCAAGGCGTTTTCCGATACAACATCTGCGATCGGTACCGGGACCATCACCTTCCAGTTCGGAACCTACAATTCCACGGCCAATACCTTTACCGCTAACGCATCTAAATCCTCGTCCTCCGTCACCATCGATGGCGCGAACAACAGCCTGGAGGGAATCCGTAGTGCCGTGAACAGCGCCAATATCGGTGTCTCGGCCAGCATCGTCAACGACGGCAGCGGCAGTCGATTGGTATTTGCCTCTGCCAGCAGCGGTGCCGCGAATAGCCTTCAGGTCACGGTCGGTAGTGACTCTGATAGCAACAGCACCGACGACGCCGGCCTGTCTCAATTCGCCTACGACCCCACCAGTACCGCAGGAAGCGGTAAGAATATGAGTCAAACCATCGCTGCCCAAGATGCCAGTCTTACGGTGGATGGTCTTGCTATCACCAGTGCTACCAATACGGTAACCGGTACCATTCCCGGAGTGACCCTCAATCTACTCTCCAAGTCGGCCGGTAGCCCCGCGACTCTCAGCGTCAGTCGTAATACCTCGACAATTACCACCAACGTCCAAAACTTCGTAACAAAATATAACGCTCTAGCCAGCACGATAAAAAATCTAGGGAGCTACGACTCCACCAACAAAACGGGCGGCGTCCTGCTGGGAGATTCCACCCTGCGTGATATTGATAATCAAATACGTTCCAAAGTGAGTACAGTAGTATCTAATCTCGGCGGCGGCTACAATTCGCTAGCCTCCATCGGGATTACTACCCAAAAGGATGGCACCCTATCTTTAAATTCCAGTACACTCTCTGCCGCTTTGAATACAGATCCGGATGCGGTAGGCAGGATATTTTCCTCTGGGGGAAATACTAGCGATGCCTTAGTAACTCAAAAGAGGTCTACCTCCTCTACCAAAGAAGGTGACTACGCCATCAATATCACCCAAGCTGCAGCGCAAGGGTTCTATACCGGCACAGCACCCACTTCGCCTACCCTGACGATTGATGGCACCAACAATACGTTCAGTCTCAAGGTAAACGGGGCACAGAGCGCCTCTATTACCCTTACGCAGAAAACCTATGCCAGTAATGCCGATCTAGCAGTTGAGATGCAAACTCGCATCAATGGTGATTCCTCCCTAAAGGCGGCAGGAGTGAGCGTGGCGGTAAACTATGACACCGACCACTTCTCGATCACCTCTAACGCCTATGGTGCGGGGTCAAAAATTAGCGTTACCGCAGTAAATACCAATACCGCCGCCAGCCTAGGACTCTCTGTGGGTAATGGAACCGATGGTAAGAATGTGACCGGCACTATCGGTGGTCAAGCGGCTACTGGCTTTGGGCAATTACTCACGGGTTCTACCGGAAACAGTGTCGGGTTACAGGTAGAGGTACGAGGCTCTGCAATTGGAAATCGCGGCAATGTGACCTTCAGTCGAGGTATTGCGGACCAACTCAGTACAATGATCAGCGGCTTCTTGGATACGACCACCGGAACTATCAGCAGCCGAACCGATGACATCAATACCAGCATAAAGTCTATTGGCGAACAGCGTACTACGGTCAATACTCGTTTGGCGTCTCTTCAGAAACAGTATCTTACTCAGTTTAATGCCATGGACTCGATCGTTGCCTCTATGAAGAGCACCGGTACCTTCTTAACCCAGCAGTTTGCGCAAAAAACATCAAATTAATGATACTGGCCAATAGTTCGTACCTTCAACAGTGCTCACCTTACCGATTTGCTGCTGTGCCAGAATACACACCGGCAAAGGGTATCATCTGCAATATTCCCTGTATTTATGGGAGCGGTACGGTCGATCACAAGACCGTGGAAAAACAGAACTAACCACCGGAACATAACCGTTTACCCCCCCCCTCTCAACAGGAAAATGAGTAAACAGTTACCCAAAAACGGTTCAACCCACGAACGCCTCCAACCTAATCGAGGCTTCTGATTACACTAAAGACTGAGAAACAAACCCATGAACCGCATGATCAACCGTAGTGCTCTACAGCAGTACCAGCAAATAGGAGTTCAAAGCTCGATAGTAGACGCTAGCCCCCATCGACTTATTCAGATGCTATTTGAAGGCGCCCTGGATCGTATTGCCAAGGCGAGAGGGTCGGTTGTTCGGGGGGAGGTAGCAGAAAAGTGTCGCTATATCGGGGCGGCGATGGCTATCGTCGATGGCCTCGCGGGCAGTTTGAATCTGGAAGCAGGCGGTGAAATCGCCAACAATCTTGCGGCTCTCTACGATTATATGGGGCGACGTCTGCTTCAGGCCAATATAGAAAGCTCAGCACTGATCCTAGATGAAGTATCTAGCCTGCTCGGTCAGGTCAAAGAAGGTTGGGACGCCATTTCCGTTGAGACAACACCCACCACCCTACCACCGACCACTAGCACTACTCGCCCTAATAGATATTAAATTGCGAGAGTTTCCTTCGTGCGTGATCTCAAAACCAACCTCGATCCGCAGACCAGCGTTGCACTACAGGGTTCGATTTCTGACTGGGACCAATTAATCGGACTTACGGAGCAGATGCTACAAACCGCCCAAGAAGAAGATTGGGATGCGCTGGCGCAGATCGAGGAGGCACGTCGCAAATTGCTTTATGAGCATACCCCCTCCCCTGCTAATGACCCAGAGGGACATGCAGCGGTCCTTCGAATTATTCAGAAAATAATCGAGACCGATCGCCAGACCATCGCGCTTTGCGAAAAAGGCCAACAGACATTAGCAGGCCAGATCCAATCCCTGCGTGTTGGCGAACGGGCACGCCATGCCTATGGCAGATAGCAATAAAAACCAGCAGCATCAAGCGCGCGTTGCCAGTGTTATCCCCTCCCTCGCCACCTCCGCCAAAAACTGAATCTCCTCCTCGGTAATTACATAGGGTGGCATGAAATAGATCACATTACCGAGTGGCCGTAACAATGCGCCACGACTCAAGGCATGTCGATAGACTGTCAAACCGCGCCGCTCCTCCCAGAGATAGGGAGTACGCGAATCCCTATCTTTCACCATCTCAATCGCCACGATCATCCCCCGCTGCCGTACCTCGGCAACATGCCGATGATCGGCCAGTGGTGCAACTGCTTCCGCCATCACCGTCGCAAGTCGCCGATTAGCGGTAATCACATCATCTTCAGCAAAAATATCCAAGCTCGCCAAGGCAGCACGACACCCCAAAGGATTTCCGGTATAGCTGTGAGAATGGAGAAAGGCCCGGAGGGTTTGGTAATCATCGTAGAAGGCCTGATAGACCTCCTCCGTTGTCAATACTGCGGACAGTGGCAGATAGCCACCGGTAAGTCCCTTCGAGAGACATAGAAAGTCGGGACGAATCTCGGCCTGCTCACAGGCAAATAAGGTCCCGGTGCGCCCAAATCCTACCGCAATCTCATCGGCAATGAGGTGTACGTGGTAACGATCACAAGCCTGCCGCAACAGACGCAAATAGATCGGGTCGTACATCCGCATCCCCCCCGCACACTGCACCAACGGCTCCACTAATACCGCACAGACCGTATCAGCGTGACGCGCCAGTGTCTCCTCCATCAATGCGAATCTACGTTCGCTATATTGCGCACAATTCTCCCCGGCGGCTCTTAGAAAACAATCTGGGGAGGGTACCGTGATCGTCTCCATGAGCAACGGTCGATATATCTCTTTGTAAAGAGGTACGTCACCTACTGCCAACGCCCCTAAGGTTTCACCATGGTAACTGTTCGTTAGCGTTATAAAACGTGTCTTTTCAGAACGGCCATAATTGCGCCAATAGTGGTAACTCATCTTAATCGCTACCTCGATGGCTGAAGAACCGTTGTCACCATAGAAACAACGGTCGAGACCAGCGGGAGCGAGGGCTGTCAAACGTTCGGCGAGGGTAACGGCCGGCTCGTGGGAGAAACCAGCAAGCAGGACATGTTCTAAGGTATCGAGCTGGGCCTTCAGGGCCGCATTAATGCGGGGGTTACAGTGACCAAATAGGTTGACCCACCACGAACTAATCGCATCCAAATAGCGTCGGCCCGCAAAATCCTCCAGCCATACCCCCTGCCCACGCTGAATCGGAACCAATGGCAACCACTCGTGGTCCTTCATCTGGGTACAAGGATGCCAAAGATGGGCAAGATCGCGGGTAATAAAGGCGGCATTGGACATCGTGCTACCTCCCGCGTAATTTCTCCAAGCGCCGGACCATTTCTTCCATGATAATGCGATAGAGATCCCCCTTCAGGTAGGAATCTTCAATACCAGCATCGATATTGGGATTATCGTTGATCTCAATGATATAAACACCACGCTCGGTTTCCTTGAGATCTACCCCATAGAGCCCATCGCCGATGAGATTAGCTGCACGGCGTGCGATCCGTATCACCGCCTCAGGAACATCTTCCACTGGCAAGGTTCGAAATCCGCCCTCCTCCAGACGGCCCGACTCGTCATGTTTATAGATCTGCCAGTGTTTATTGGACATAAAGTACTGGCAAGCATAGATGGGGACACGATTAAGAATGCCAATCCGCCAATCAAATTCCGTAGGTAGGAATTCCTGAGCGAGTACAATATCGGTATCTTTAAACAGCGTTCGGGCGTACTCCTTGACCTCGTTCAAGTCGTTGGCCTTAACCACCCCCTTGGAAAACGAACCATCCGGGATCTTGAGTACCACCGGATAATGAAGTTCTGCCTCTAAACTTTCCACTTGGGTCTTATGGACGATCACCGTACGCGGAATAGGCACCCGGTGCGCCTTAAACAATTCGGCCAGGTAGACCTTATTCGTGCATTTAAGGATAGAATCAGGGTCATCAATGACCACCATGCCTTCACTCTGGGCACGGCGGGAAAAACGGTAGGTATAGTGATTAAGCGAGGTAGTCTCACGGATAAAGAGGGCATCATACTCGGCGAGACGCGAATAATCCTTCTTGCCGATCAACTCCACATCCAGCCCGAGCTTCTTACCCGCCCGTACGAAATTCTGTAACGCCCGCCGGTTGGAAGGTGGATGCTTTTCTTGGGGGTTGTAAAGAATCGCCAGGTCATAACGAGCCACCGTGCGCGGCTTGGGTTCTTGCCAACGCTTGGCCACGTAGGTGTTGAGCCCAGTAACAAAATGGGCCTCCTGGGTCCGTTCCAGGGTATGAAGATGGACCGGCGAGATTCGAGAGATGTGCCATTTTCCTTGGAGACGAAACTCTACCTTGAGCAACGGGCAAGGAAATGCCTCAAAGATTTCCTGAGCAAGATCTTGGAGAGCATCACTCTCCACAACGCCAAAATAGATGTCCAATTCAAAACGATCGGTCCCCCCCGTACCATCGCGTCGGGCAAACGATTTTTGTACCGGTTCATCTAGGTCTTCAATCCCCAGTCCATAGATAGACCGACTGGAGAGATCCAAAATGGTACGTACCGAGGGAATAATCTTGTGCAGACGCGCCTCGGCGAGCAACGAAACATAGTAGCCCACCGAGAGATAACGGTAGCTGCGACAAAGATTGATGACTTTGAGGTTCTTGAGCTTTAGGTAATCGTGCTGGGCGATATAATCCTTGGCCGAAATCACGATATTACCCGGAAAGCCTTGCCGCCAGTCTTTTTGATTCTCAACGACGATGATATGTGCGGACATCTTAAGGTGTGGTGGGTGGCGGAAGCGGGGCAGGAACTGTGGCTTTTTTTCTCAATACCAGGGCGGCCTTTTGGCCGACCTTACCATAACGGGTCATACGTTCAAATTCTTTTTTCGGGATGGGCATATTGACCCGATCCACGAATGTCATACCACGTTCGGATTCCACGAGCGGGTCGTGGACGTAGATGTAGCGTTCATCAAAGCCCGTCACCACCAACCAGTGAGGGAATTTCTCCTGATAGATGCGGTAAGAACTGATGAGGACCACGGGGATCCATCCATTCCGAAAACGCTCCTCCAATTCACCCAGACTCAATCCATTGTCATGCACCACAATCGAAGAACAACGGATCTCTTCCAAAAAATCCTCTTCTACCAGCCGCATTACTACCTTCTTCTCCGGGCTGCGTACCGAATCAATAAACAGGGAGGTCGCGGTATTCACATAGACTTCAACATCGAAGGCCCTGTGGTAGGCTGACAGGGCCATACCGTAGGGTCCACAACCGCCATGGCCGGAGGTCATAAAAATGGTGGTGGACTCACGCCACAACCGAGTTTCTAACTTGCGATCCAACACAATCCCCGGATCCAAGGCCTGCATCGCCATCATCAAGGCGGCTGGCCCACAAGTAAAGTCAAGGGTTTGCTGGTAATAAGGCACCCGCACACTCTCTTCGTGTGGGGAGGCCACCGTCTTTTCATAGCGTAACGCATCCATGTCGTCATCGTAATAGGCAAGCAAAACCCCAAATCGACGGTAACCACGCCGTTGTAACAATCGGCAAGTAGCGTCATTGTCTTTGCGTACCTCGGTACGCAGACACGCCCCACCAGATTCCTCGGCGAGATGCTCTGCCGCCTCCAACAAGTCGTTGCCAATCCCCTGTCGCCGTGATTCTTCCTCCACCGCAAATGAATAGAGTCGCGCTAAAGCAGTCCCCGTACTCAACAGCACCGCCGTGTAGCCACGTACCCGCCCCCCTTTTGTCGCTACAAGTAAAGCCCCATGCGCCTTCGTAAGAAGGTAGCGGAAATTACGCCGGGAGAGTCGATCGGTATGATCGAAGGAACGTTTCTCAATACAAAGCAGAGTTTCAAGATCTGCGGCAGTACCAGGTCGAATCATAAATAATTCAGCAAGAATGCTCTTCCAAGAATGCTCTTCGGAAATAAAAATAAGATCGTATGGAGTTCAGAATTAGAATCCAAAACGGATAACGTAATACCAAAAGATTATGACATCTCTGTAGTGATAGACATGTTCAAATTCACCATAAACCTTTCATCTCCTGGGTAAAGTGAGACGGGCATTATACTAATTTACGCATCGCTGCAGAGACCCATGAGGAATTATTCCTACGTTGTATCATCCGAAACCGCCGGTTCCACCATCCGAGGTACTCACCAGTTCACCGCCCATGTAACCGTTCATCCCTTCCCACGTGAGGTGATCATCTGGACTCAATCCACAAAGTTGGGGAAAATTGTCCACTACTCACTGAAAGAACATAGTCTGTACACAACCTACAGCCATGTAATCCATTGATCTTCCTAAATAGAATACCACGACCATGAGGTAATGCTACGATGAAGGCAGTAATGATGACGGCAGTAGGCGGACCGGAGGTGTTAGAAGTACGAAAGGTACCCCTGCCCACTATCGATCGAGGTAACCAACTACTCGTGCGCCTGAAGGCCGCGGGGATCAATCCCGTGGATACCAAGCTACGCAGTCGTGGAACCTACTATCCCGATCGCCTCCCGACAATACTGGGGTGCGATGGTGCGGGAGTGGTGGAAGAGGTTGGTCCGCAGGTACGGCGTTTTCGGCCTGGAGATGAGGTGTTCTTCTGCTTCGGTGGCATCGGCAACCAACCCGGCACCTACGCTGAATACACGGTAATAGAGGAGGATTGCGTAGCCCAAAAACCCACCCATTGGAGCTTTGTCGAAGCGGCAGCGGCGCCACTGGTGTGCATCACGGCCTGGGAATCGCTCCATGATCGAGGACGGATTGCCCCGAACAGTACGGTACTTATTCATGCTGGGGCCGGAGGGGTGGGCCATGTTGCCATCCAATTGGCGGTTGCCGCAGGGGCACGGGTGGCTACCACCGTAGGCAACTCGGAAAAAGTGGCTTTCGTACAGAAATTGGGGGCAGAGCGCCCCCTGCTCTACCGAGAACAAGATTTCGTAACCGAGACCCTGGCCTGGACTGGAGGCGAGGGGGTGGATCTCGCCTTCGACACGGTAGGCGGACGCACCTTTGCCGCAACCTTTCCGGCAGTACGGGTCTACGGTGACTTAGTGACGATCCTACAACCCAGCGCAGAGGTGGATTGGGGGGTTGCCCGTAGCCGCAATCTACGCATCTCCCTGGAACTAATGCTAACCCCCATGCACCTCAATCTGGCTGCAGCCCTACGCCACCAAGGAAAGATCTTGGAACATTGCGCGACCTTGGCACAAACAAACAAGTTGCATATCCACGTAGCCGAGACCCTGCCCTTGGCACAAGCAGCCCTGGCCCATCAACGGATCCAACTCGGTTCGACAAGCGGCAAGATCGTGTTAATGCTGGAGTCAGATTGAACCAATCACCAACAGATAGCGACCCACTCCGTAAATTCGCCCGATACCTTTGAGATTACCACCGCCCATACGATAAATCACGTTTGCTATTATTACCACAACGTAATTGATTGGTTATTCTCAATCAGTCCCACGACTCAGCGCTCAAGCATCATGGTAAACTCGTCTCGGTCGTGAAATAGATGCCGACAAATCATGCGCGTTGATGAGATTCCTATTCCTTTACCGCCTTGTAACAGACGGAGAATCTCAACGGGATTGGCGTGACCATACTTAAAATTGATAATGGCATATCTACAACGATCCGCAGCACACCATTTTGCAACATTCTTCAAGACTAGGTGAGGCGCATCGATCATATCGCAGAAAAGCCAATCAACAGCTTTTTCGGGGAACCAACGGTACGCATCTTCACGGTAGTGATAAATTCGAGGGTGATCAGCCGCAGCCTTCTTGAGTGGACCGTTATCAATTGCAAAAACCGTCGCGCCGCGTTTAGCAGCTGCCCATGCCCAACCTCCCGGCGCCGCCCCCAGGTCTACAACCGTTTCACCGGGTAGGGGTGCACGCCCCATAATCGTAAAGGCCTCCTCTACTTTTAAAAAAGAACGCGAAGGGGCTGCAGGGGAATCTTTCATGCGTTGTTGACCAAACGCAAGAGCATTTCTGGATAAAAGGAGGCGATTCTGATTGCCGTATTCAACAGCAAACAACCCTCTCGCTGGCGTTCCAGGTTTGGGGATGCTCGTTAATGCGAGTTTGCTAATGCGGGAGAGGCGTTTCTTGAGGACTGCTAGAAAAAGAGTGGTCCGCGATTCGTTGCGGGTGATGCCATTGTTGCTAGCAGCAAGCCAGATGCAGGACCACGGAACATCAATCCGCTCGGCACCGATCTCCTTGCGAAACCATTCGTCGGCGATATCCGTAACCCGGAGCTGCTCCCCGCTTTCCGCAGAAATATCAAAAGGATCAGTCAATTGCCAAAAGGGAAAACAGAGACGAGCCGGATCAATCGGTTGTTCGGCATAATACTCAATCATGCCATTCTCTACACGACGTGCACTAACACCAGACAGCGCACACTCCTGGACGGAAAATTCCTCAACACCAGGCTTGACAAGTAGGACGTATTTCATGGTAATCATACGTGGAGAGGATCTTCATCTAAGTGGGGCGACGCGTCCACTGCCATCCTCGTGTAGATGAGCACGCTGATATATAAGCACACATCGCGCACCACACCCTCTTCGACAGTAAATAGGCGACGATACTGGGCCATCGATATTGTTAAGACACGATATTGGCAATAGACTCTCGGAGGTTAAAATGTATGGTGTGCAAACAATATTCAAACACACGAAAGTATCACCTATTCTTAATCTAGAAACATGAGGCATGCGCACCATGGTAACACACCCGTCGTTGTTTACAAGGATTTGATGCCCTCCCCTAACTAACTTTCAATACTAATTGGGAAACATTCGATCGTCCTGTGGTATTACAAACGCAGATTACTACCTATCCGTCATTCCGACCATCCCTACTGGAATAACGACCCAACCATTTGCTAAGTAGCCACTTGAATTACCGAGACATTAAACGTACTTATTAATGTACTGACCCCAAACCACCCGAGCACCATAAGATCATGATGCCATCAACCATAATCTATGGAAACAAAAGCATGAGGAGCATTACCAGAGCAGGTCTGGTTGCCTTTGTTCTCTTGATGGGATTTAGCAGGTTAGGAATTGCAGGACCGTTTGAACAAGGAGTAGTTGCCTTTCAACAAGGAAATTATATGACAGCCTTCCGTTTTTGGAACCATTTAGCCAAACAAGGTGATGCGCTTTCTCAGTACAATCTCGGAGTTATGTTCTACGAGGGTTACGGCGTACCACAGGACTATGCCGACGCCGCTAAATGGTTTCGCAAGGCTGCCGCTCAAGGAAATAGTGACGCCCAACGCAATCTCGGGGTCATGTACTACGAAGGCAATGGGGTACCCAAAGATAACGTCCGTGCCCATATGTGGTTCAATCTTTCAGCTATCAACGGAAACAACAATGGCGCCAAGGACCGTAATGTGGTAGCCAAACGTATGACCTTCACTCAGATTGCCGAGGCACAACGGCTGGCGCGTGAATGGACACCTACCCAGGAACTACAGGGGCGACACTAAAATAAGGGATAGGTTTCATCCGACTTTCTGACAACCAAATGATTATGAATGATATTTTCCCCATGCTTGGATCTAACCGACATGCCGATAAATGTGACATCGAAAGGTGTCCAAGGATTGCGTATCACCCTATCCAATACCTTCGCCATTAAACTACGGGCTCTGGCAAGTTAACGCGGCCAAGAGAGGCCACCTGCCTGACGATGGCGTCAATGGAAATTGGCTCAGGGATTTGCGGAAGCCATTTTAAAGTTTCGCGGACATACTTTCCCGCGCGGAACCAAGCCTTGAGGTCAATGATGCTCATGCCGACGAACTTGGTTTGTCGCCTCAAGAGATGCGAAACATTGACCATGAAGAAGGCAAGGTTGGCAGCATTGATGGCAGGGCGTTCGTTGACGGACATGAAGTCGTCGAGCCCCCAGAACTGCTTGGCGTCACGAAAGTTGAACTCGATTTGGAAGCGAAGCGAGTAATAGTCCATCAGCTCATTCCAGGCGAGGGCGAGATCGGAACTGAAGAGTAGAACATGGGCAGACTTGAGGGTTTTTAGGTTCGTTTTGATGATGATGACGACGTTGAGCAGTTCCGTGAATTTCTTGTGGCGCAAGCTCATCTGGTAGATGTCGGTACGGAGGTTGTCTTCGACCACGGAGAATTTACGGAAATGCTCGGGAAGCTGGCCGTAGTCGAGGCGAGCGCCATACTTTTTGCGTGGTCCCCGGCCGGATTGAAGACCCTCGTAGGGGAAATAAAGCGCGGAATCGTGGCGTAGCTTGGAAATGAGATGGAGACCACAGTGTCGGACCAATTGGACCCCGGCGTTGTGGCCGAGAGCCCCGTCATAGACGAAGTAGAGCAGCGGGAGGTCGGCGCCGACCAAAACCTGCAGGGCTTGGATCGCGTCCCGTAAGAATCGCTGGAATGCCGTCAGTTCTACTTCAGTGCGGACTTGGTTGCGGCTCCCCTTGGGGCGGCCGCGTCCCCGTTTGACGGTTGGCCGGGATGGAGCCGTCGGAGGTTTTTCCGGAGGGATTACCGGTAGCGTCATCACGGGATAGGACACACGGTCGTTGACCGAGGTCAGCGAGAGGCACAAATGGCATAGGCTGGGAAGCGGCTTACCGTAAATGGAGGAGAAGAACCGGCCTATCCCATGGGTATGGCGGCCCGCCTTGGGTGTCACCACTTCGTCTGCGGTGAGCAATATCACGCAGGGAACTCGCATCAGGTGGCGACGGATGAGGTGCCACTGTACTTTTTCCCACGGTATCAGGGTGTTGAAGAAACGCTGGACCGTGCGATAACTGCCGCCGGCTTCCGTCCAGCGTGAAATACCCAGCATGGTGACCCGCCCCGTCATGGTCAGAAGCGCGGCCACTACACGGGCTAGACGGCGCAAAGTGGTAGCGTTGAGGCAAGGAGCCAAACACGCCAGAAAAAATAAAAGGTCCATCGGCTCCCCTGCGAGCAGCTGGATTAGTGGCCGCTAAGTATACCCTCTAACTTCCTGTGGTCATCAAATTTGGCGAACGTATTGCCTATCGTCTCGTAATGTATCCAACCAGCCGTACCTATCAATCAGATATCGTCAACTACCCCGTCCTAAAGGGCGAGGTTTCTCGGGTAGACTGATGAACTGGCGCGCTGCAATCCCCCTTAGGACAAACCATACCCCCACAGACACCACAGGAAAACCAACCCATTCAATCCTCTTAATGCCTACCTATCCCGCATCACGCTAGAAACCAGGCAAAAAATCACACGTCGTCTTGCGCCGAATTCCTCACCCTTGGTTATTGACATTATTTTCGTGAGAATGCAGCATGAGTACGCTTCAGGCGAAACTACGCCTTGCAGTAGTCACGCTGGCGATGGTGTGACTTCCATCTTTTACTTCATCAGATTTCATCTAAACATCACGTGGAGCTAACAATGATTAAGACAAGCATGAAACTGTTCGTAGTAGCTGCGGCTGCATTGGGTATGACATTGGTAATGGCTGATAGCCTTCAGATCGGGCAGCCGGGTGGAGTACAGATTCAAGGAAACACTAATATCAGCGCTAGCGCGGATACCGTCAACACGACCTCGTCTGGCAGCAACAGTGTCGCTACGAGCAAAATTGGCGGAATTAGTGGTGGCACCCAGATCCAGGGCAATACCACCATTAGCGCAACAGCCAAGAATATTAACACCTCCTCCTCTGGCTCCAACTCCAAAGCTTGCAGTGAAGTTGGTAATATTGGCGACAGCGCTGGTTGCGCCAAGTAAGATTGATTAAAGACTGACCAAAAACTAACTAACCCAAGTTGCCACCCATGCGATGAGAAACGAAAAAGCCCCTCTCCCTCCGGGAGAGGGGAGAAAAGCGCGCTAGGTAGCAACTTGGATTAATTAACCTAAAACATTAAACGGGGAAATAACGATGATTAAAACAGGCGTGAAGCTTTTTGTCGTAGCTGCGGCTGCGTTGGGCATGGCGTCGGTAATGGCTGATAGCCTTCAGATCGGACAACCTGGTGGAGTTCAGATCCAGGGCAACACCGATATCAGCGCTAGCGCCGATACCGTCAACACGACCTCGTCCGGCAGCAACAGTGTCGCTACGAGCAAAATTGGCGGAATTAGTGGTGGCACCCAGATCCAGGGCAATACCACCATTAGCGCAACAGCCAAGAATATTAACACCTCCTCCTCTGGCTCCAACTCCAAAGCTTGCAGTGAAGTTGGTAATATTGGCGACAGCGCTGGTTGCGCCAAGTAAGATTGATTAAAGACTGACCAAAAACTAACTAACCCAAGTTGCCACCCATGCGATGAGAAACGAAAAAGCCCCTCTCCCTCCGGGAGAGGGGAGAAAAGCGCGCTAGGTAGCAACTTGGATTAATTAACCTAAAACATTAAACGGGGAAATAACGATGATTAAAACAGGCGTGAAGCTTTTTGTCGTAGCTGCGGCTGCGTTGGGCATGGCGTCGGTAATGGCTGATAGCCTTCAGATCGGACAACCTGGTGGAGTTCAGATCCAGGGCAACACCGATATCAGCGCCAGCGCCGATACCGTTAACACAACCTCGTCCGGCAGCAACAGTGTCGCCACGAGTAAAATTGGCGGAATCAGTGGTGGTACCCAAATCCAGGGCAATACCACCATCAGCGCAACGGCCAAGAATATTAACACCGTCTCCACCGGCTCCAATTCTAAAGCTTGCAGTGAAGTCGGTAACATTGGCGACAGCGCAGGCTGCGCCAAGTAGGACTGTTGGTAAAATCGATCGTAAAGTAGTCTAAGATTATTCCACGGGGGCGAAGTTCTCTTCACCCCGTGGTATTTTCCAGCCAGTCAATCGCCCCGGGCTAAAACCCGTGGCCTGTGAAAGCAAGCCCGAGATTGACCAGCCTTAGTCCGAGAAATCGGACTACGTTGCAACGAAGTACAAGACTCACCTTGGGGCGCTTCCTCAACTCCAAGCTCTGAAAGCAGCAGAAGCAGACACGCGACGGGTACGCACGAAACGGTCTGCTGCAAGGTTCGCAAGAATCGAAGCTGCGTTGCAACATTGGCGAGGGGAGCCACACCGTAAGGTGTGCGTCACTAGGCCCTTACGGGCTGACAGCCGGGAAAGACCGGCAACTTTAAAGATTTTGCTATCCAATGGGGCGGAAAAAACCGTCCCCTTTCCTCCCCGCCCTCAAGGGCGGGGTTTCTCGGGGACACTGATGAAAATTCAACGTATCTTAATCTCCATTGGCGCATGTATTTTATGGTGCTATGCGAACGGGGCATTCGCCGATGGAATTAATCAACAGATGCCAGGAGGTCTCGATTCCAAATCAGCCGCCAAAGTCGCTCGTTTCAAGGCAGAGAGTGCGTCTATGAGCACGGGGCCAGGAACTGGTGCAGCCCAGGCATCAAATTGTGGTTCGGTCAGTATCGGAAACGTTCGTACCACTAGAGGAGGTCCCGCGCCGCGCGAGGTAACCACTATTGTGACCGGGGATGTAATCAACGTTAATAACGGTAATTGCCGTTAATAATCCAACGTATGAGGGGTTCATGAAATACGTAACAAACTATTGGTCCTTTGTATTATCCGCCATCGGAGCGGCACTACTGGTAGGTTGCGTAGCTCCTGGGCCACCACCAGAGCAGGCAAATGTCGAGGTACAGCCCGATAAATCTCCAGTACGTAATGTCACTAGTTTTACTCCTTCCCTCCAGTGCATGGACAACCTGTTCATCAAGCACGGTAAAACGAATCCCATTCCCATAACCAGTATAGGCATCCAGGATGCCACGGGTAAGGTTTTATCTAATACCAGGGATATGCTGATCAGCTCTCTGGCGAAGATGTCGGCACGTAGCCACGCGATTAAATTCCTCGATTTCGATCCCTCTCAAGCAGAGGTACGTACGGGACGCGCTGAGGTTGCTGGCATGGAAGAACTACCAACTTATAACCTTCGTGGCGCCATCTCTGGAATCGATCAGGGAGTGGTAGCCTCTTCAACATCTGGCGGCCTCAATTACACATCGCCGATGTCAATACCGCTTATGCCGTTACCGGGACAACCCATGTCCGCGCCCCCCCCCTCCACAATACTCCGGTTCCATTGGGGCATCGCAAGGCGGAACGTCTTCTCTGATTTCAATGGACATGAATATTGTTCTAGTGAGGACTCGTGAGGTACTGCCCGGTTATACCTCCACCAACCAGATTGTCGTCTCGCGCTCAAGCAAAAGCGCGGATGCTGGTGGAAGTTTTCTCGGCTTCGGGGTTAATTTCAACCTAAATGTAGATCGTGCTCAAGGTGCTCATCAATCTGTTCGTACGCTCGTTGAACTGGGTGCAATTGAAACGATGGGCAAATTGCTCATGGTTCCCTATTGGCAGTGCTTGGATATCGAAGCGACTAATCCTGGGGCATTGGGACAGGCCCGCGATTGGTATGAGGTTATGAGCGAAGATGATCGCATCAGTCAAGTACAGGCGGCCCTAAATCAAGCGGGATTCTTCTCGGGGACTCAAACTGGTCGAATGGATGAAGTTTTACGCGATGCCGTCGGTAGGTACCAATCAGCAAATGGTTTGATTGCAAGCGGTCGAGTCGATTTCGATCTGTATAATCATCTGCTCAATGCCAACTTGATCAGGGAGAGTGGTTCTCGGCGACAGACAAACAATGTCCCAATGGCAGCCGCTGTACCTATCGCAATGACTCTGCGTACTGCACGTGGCCCCTCAGGTACCGCCTTCAAGGTCGGTGACGCAGTTGTCCTCCAGGTCGCTCTTAATCGCTCCGCTTATGTCTATTGCTATTACCAAGATAACACCAAGCAGGTAGTGCGCATTTTTCCCAATCGTGATCGCTCCAACTCGTACGTACCTGCCGGACAAACCCTCCAGGTACCGGGAGAGAGTTCGGCTTTCTCGATAACCATGGACAAAGCTGGCGTCACTGAGCGCTTCGCTTGCTTCGCAACACCGACAGAGATTGGGACAATCATACCGGATGCGTTCAAGGTAGCGGATCTGACCCCACTCCCCGGAGTTGACTCGATAAATGATTTATCGTCGAAACTGAAAAGTGCTGGTGGCGCCGACATGGTCATGGAAGTACTCAGTGTTCCAGTAACCAATTAACTGTAAATAACCCAAGTTGCCACCTACTTGCCCCCCCCCCCCCCCCCCCCC